>NZ_NHNG01000777.1:0-2956 GCF_002287155.1 Arsenophonus sp. ENCA | reverse complement strand
ACATTTTCCAGCCTCAGCCAAGCACTGCTCAATACGGACCCTTTTAAATGTATTCTGTGTGGCGGGAAAATGGTCTATCAGCGGGTCTTGTATGGGCTGGTAACAAAGGATCTGGTTGCTAACGCAGTGGAAATAGCGCGAATGCGTTACGTGATGTAATGCAGGGAAGATCTGCCTGAATTCAGCAAATTCGTTCAAAAATCAGTCGATTAGCCAACAAATAATGATCTCACTCCCTCTTGTGCTGAAAAAAACAGCAAATCTTACCGACTGTGATCCCTATTTCATAAGGCCTCAGGATCTTTGAAATTCCTAGGCGTAAATATGGAAAACCGGGTATCCCAAATATTTTCGATTATATCTGGCACTTTGATACCGAGCTAAAAAGTCGATTATTACGCTATTGGAACTAATTACAACATATCCGCAATAACTGCATGGCTTTCCGGCGACCATACACTACATTGAACTTGGCCAATATGCTTTTTCTGAAGTAATAACATCACTAAACGAGATTGTCCAATCCCACCACCTATCGTTTGTGGCATTTGATCTTTTACCAATGCTTGATGCCATTCAAAAGACATTCTATCTTCATCACCGGTGATTGCTAATTGGTTTGTAAGCGCTTCTGTATCAACACGGATGCCCATAGAAGAAATTTCAAATGCATCCTGCAATATAGGGTTCCAAACAATAATATCACCATTTAAACCGGCATACCCCTCACTGTTAGGTGTTGTCCAATCATCATAATCAGGAGCACGTACATCGTGAGCAAGGCCATGCGATAGTTTTCCTCCAATACCAATAAGAAAAACTGCACCTAATTCTTTAGCTATTTCACGTTCTCTTCCTTTAGCATCAAGATCAGGGTAGCGTTGTAATAATTCTTCACTATGAACAAAATGAATTTGCTCAGGTAAAAATGGAGCTAAACCACATTCTGTACTAACCGCTTTTTCTGTTTCTTTTATTGCTTGATAAATTTTAATGACCGTCTGTTTTAAATAATCAAGAGAGCGCTCATCCTTAAGCATTACTTTTTCCCAATCCCACTGATCTACAAATACAGAATGAATAGGTGTCAGACGATCTTCATCAGGACGCAATGCTTTCATATGGGTATAAAGCCCTTGTCCGGGTTTAAAATCAAAACGACCTAACGTTTTACGTTTCCATTTAGCCAATGAATGTACAACTTCAAAAACAGAATCTGGCATCGATTTTACTTTGACTTGTACTGCTTTTTCATGGCCTGACAGGTTATCTTGAATCCCATCACCGAGACGACTTAAGATAGGTGCTTGAACTTCAATTAAAGCTAATTCTTTTTCTAATAAACGCGAAAAATAAGATTTAACAAAACTAATTTGTTGTTGTTTTTCGATGAATGACTTTTCCATTTTTTTACCCCATAATCTGTAGCATTATTTGCTTTGTTATATAGATTAAACAATAAAACTGGTTATAAATTCAATATACTTAATAAAAAAAAGTCATTATGATTTATAATATTCAAAATAAAGCCTTTAAAAATAAATAATCGTTAAAAATGGTGTTTTAAAATGGTTGAAAATTATCAAATCGATAATCTGGATCGTGACATACTTAATGAATTACTGAGAAATGCACGGATCCCTTACGCTGAAATAGCTAAAAAATTTGCCGTAAGTCCTGGTACGATACATGTCCGAGTCGAAAAAATGAAACAAGCTGGGATTATTGTAGGGACACGTGTAGATATTAATGTGAAGCAACTAGGTTTTGATGTCTGTTGCTTTATTGGCATTATTTTAAAAAGCGCGAAAGACTACCATACTGCGCTGAAAAAACTTGATGAATTAGACGAGGTGGTCGAAGTTTACTATACAACTGGACAATATAGTATATTTATCAAGGTAATGTGTCGATCCATTGATGCGTTACAAGACGTACTTATTAATAAGATACAGACAATTGATGAGATCCAATCTACTGAAACCTTGATCTCTTTACAAAATCCAATAATGCGTACTATCAATCCATAAAAATGGAATAACCATATTATTCACAGGTAGATCCCAACTCATTCACAGCATACAATAGGCATTGTTTTAAATAATGGGGTTCATAATGACAAAAGTAACATTGATTACAGGTAGCACTATGGGCAGCGTTGAATATGTTGCTGAACATCTCGCTGAAATATTGGAGAAATATGACTTTGACACTGAAGTCACATACGGTCCATCGTTAAAAGAGCTACCAACAAAAGGTATTTGGTTAATTATATGCTCTACCCATGGAGCAGGTGATTTGCCTGAAAATATACAACCTCTAGCAAAAGAGATCAGCGAAGAAAAACCTGATCTTAGCCAGATTAGTTATGGTGCGATTGGGATAGGTAGCAAAGAATATGATACTTTTTGTGGTGCAATCCATAAATTAGATCAACTGCTAAAGGATCATAATGCAAAACGCGTTGGAGAAACATTGGAGATTGATATTTTAGAACATGAAGTGCCAGAAGATCTTGCAGAAATTTGGATCGAAAAGTGGAAAGATAAAATTATCGATTTGGATAAATAAAAGCCAAATAAATGTGGATAACTTTGCGAAAAAGCAGGAAATAACCCGTAGTTATCCATAGAATAAGCTTGAATGCCAAACTTTGTTGTGGATAACTAGCCATGTTAATCCCAGCTTATACGGAGTAGGATCACATATCATTCACAGCTAAAGATCATAAACAAGATAATGATCTTCTAATGGTATTTGCACTTATCCACAGAAGATCGCGATCCTAATAAAAGATCTAATAAAGAGATCTTTAAATAAAAAGATCTTATTTTAACGCCTAGGAATTTCAAAGATCCTGAGGCCGTATGAAATAGGGATCACAGTCGGTAAGATTTGCTGTTTTTTTCAGCACAAGAGGGAGTGAGATCATTATTTGTTGGCTAATCGACTGATT
>NZ_NHNG01000247.1:0-2961 GCF_002287155.1 Arsenophonus sp. ENCA | reverse complement strand
AAAAACAAGAAAATAAAATAATCTCGGGCATCCGTATTACGGTTGAACACGCCATCGCGGGTATCAAGCGCTTCGGTTGTATGACCCAAATTTTACGGAATCGTAGACCCTTTATTGATGATACCTTTTTACTCCTTAGTGCCGGTCTTTGGAATTTCCATCTCAGAACAGCCTAAAATTTACTTCAATCACCGAAATACCCTTATTTCACTATTAAGCAACACGCTTACTGAGCTGGCAACAAAGCGGACGGTAACTGTCACTGTTACAGCAGCATCTGGTACTAACGGCACAAAATTGACTTTTGCTGGCATCGAAATTGAGGTTGCTACGGCTTCAGCACCACAAGCGGGTGACCAGTTTATTATCAAGCCGGTTGAGGGTGTTATTGATGGATTATCGGTTGTGATGACCGATCCGACAGGTATTGCCGCTGCCGGCCAGGCGGGAGCAGGGCAGGCAGATAATAGCAATATTAAGAACATAATAGCACTACAAGATAAAAAATTGATTGATGGCACGTCAACTTACAGCAAAGCTTATACTTCTGTCGTTAGTGATATAGCGGCTAAAGCAAACCAGGCCAAAGTAGACGTAAAAGCCCAATCAGTGATAACCGATAGTTATTATCAGAAGCAGCAGTCAATTGCCGGTGTCAATCTGGATGAAGAATATTTAGAAATGACTCGTATGCAAGAATTTTACATGTCAAACGCCAAAGTTGTTCAAGTGGCAAATAGTTTGTTTGAGACTTTAATGCGCATTTTCTGATGTTGATAATGTAATTAATTTAAAAGGAAAGAGTGATGGTAACACGTTTAAGCAATCAATTAATGCATTATCAAAAGATGAGTAGTATGATGCGCTCCCAGTCAGAATTAGCAGATAAATATCAGCGTATAACCACCAAAGAACGGCTGTTACAATCAGCCGATGATCCGGCAGCCGCAGCAGAAAGCCTACAAATTAAGCAGACACAAGTCCGTTTAGCTCAATCTCAAAGAGTGAATAATATTGCTCAACATCAGATGCAATCACAATTGCAGGTTATAGACAAAATGGAGGATGTGACGCGTAACATCAAGGAAACCTTAGTGGCAGCTTCTAATCAATCGATTCTGAATGATAGAGAACGCCTGGCTTATGCTACTAAAATTGAAGATTTAAATGTTAAGTTCACAAACTTAGGTAAAAAGGCTAGGAGTTAATAACACCACATACAATAATAGCGTAATGTGATGATTGCTATAAATCTTATTGCTAAATATTTAAAAAAGCGATTAAGCACTCAAATCTATAGGTTGCAATTCAACAAGTTAATCAATTAGCGGAAAATAATGTAATATAAAAGAATGACAAAGTTATTGTTTAATATCACGTTAATTCAATAAGGTCTGATATTTGATAATCAATTATGTCAAACCGCTATCAGCAAATAATAAAATAGGGGAAGTAATGCATAATCGCAGTATTCTGAATAATTTAGGGCAAGTTGTCGCGCTGGGTGGTGGTCATGGCTTGGGCCGGGTGATGTCATCCCTTGCATTTCTAAATTCTCAATTAACAGGGATTGTCACTACAACCGATGATGGTGGCTCTACCGGTCGAATTCGCCGTTCTGAAGGTGGTATTGCCTGGGGAGATACGCGCAACTGTTTAAACCAATTAATTACGGAACCGTCGATTGCATCAACTATGTTTGAGTATCGTTTTGCCGGTAACGGTGAACTTGGTGGCCATAATCTGGGTAATTTAATGCTAAAATCGCTTTATCGTCTCAGTGTTAGGCCGTTAGATGCGATCAACTTAATCCGTAGCCTATTAAAAGTGAAGGCGCATCTTATTCCTATGTCCGAGCAACCAGCTGATTTGCTGGCAATCGATTTGATGGGCAATGAAATCTATGGTGAAGTTAATGTTGATCAACTCACCTCACTACCACAAAAATTAATGTTATCTCCTCAGGTGAGTTGCACACCAGAGGCTCTCGATGCTATCCATAGTGCTGATTTGATCATCATTGGCCCAGGTAGCTTTTTAACCAGCCTGATGCCTTTATTTCTAATGAATGACCTAACGCAAGCATTACAAGCATGCCGGGCAGCAATCATCTATATAGGTAATCTTGGTAAAGAATTAAACCAACCCGCTGCCAATATGCAACTAACCGAAAAAATTGCAATGATTGAAAAACACATTGGCCAACAGAAAATTGATGCGGTTATCGCTGGTCCAGTAACCGATACATCAAGCCTACCAGATCGAATCGTGCTCCAAAGAAAACTGGCTGACCAAAATGTCTGTTACCGTCATGATCGAGACTTATTGCGCCAGGCTATTGAAGACATAGCGTACAAAATTCATCAACTTAAACCGTTTAACTTATCTCCTTACCCGAATGCCAGCTAACGGCTTGCTTGGCACTCACCCCGCCTTAGAGAGGCTGTCGCAAAAGCTCATGTTATCGATTAAAATTTGCTTTATTCGTTTTAAACGCAGATCTTTTATGACCGTATTTACTCGCAAACTGGAATCGCCATCTCACACCAAACGTAAGTTTGTCAAAGCGCAAAATCTACCTATCTTGGAGGGTTCTGTTTCCCTTTGCGATTATCTCAAGCAAATTGGTGAACGTAGGGCATTTATTGTCACAGAGATTTTGGATGAACAAGACTGGGTACCTTTCGAACGCTGTTATTCTTCAACAGGTAGAGCGCCGTATTCTCCTCGTTCAATGATGGGAATTTTGCTTTATGGGATCATGAAAGGGCATAGTTCGCTCAGAGCACTTGAAAATCTGGCGCGTTTAGATTTGGGATGTATTTTTGTCAGCAATGGCGTGACACCTGATCATGCCAGCCTTGGACGTTTCATTTATCAACATCAGACTGTCCTGACGGGCAGTTTTTTTAAAGAACTTACATTATCCGTTTTTCTTCGTACCCAATCTGGGGTTTCCTG
>NZ_NHNG01000546.1:0-682 GCF_002287155.1 Arsenophonus sp. ENCA | reverse complement strand
TTATCGGTAAAGTATTGATAAAAACCAACGCCATGTTTCTGGCCGAAACGCTGATGATTAAATAGAACAGTAATAGCATCTTGATCAATTTTTGCCATACGCTCTGGAAAACTGTCAGCCATAACTTGTTGGGCGTGTTGCACGGTATCAAGACCAATAACATCAATCAAATGAGCCGGTCCCATCGGCCAGCCAAATTGTTTTTCCATGATCTTATCGATTTGATAAAAATCAGCACCATCTTGTAATAGTAAATTAAAGCCAGATAAATAAGGGAATAGTACACGGTTAACAAAAAAACCTGGACAATCATTGACGACGATAGCTGTTTTACCCATTTTATTCGCATAGGCAGTTATCATATCGATAGTTCTGGTGCTGGTTTTTTCGCCCTTAATGATTTCAACTAATGGCATTCGATGAACAGGATTAAAAAAATGCATGCCACAGAAATTTTCCGGCCGCTGTAAAACACTAGCTAATTTTGTGATGGGAATAGTTGAAGTATTGGAGGCTAATAGAGCATTTTGATTTAATAATTTTTCTGTTTCGGCTAAAACGACCGTTTTGACCTTTGGATTTTCAACCACCGCTTCGACAATAATTTGCGCATTTTCAATTCCAGCGTAATTTAGCGTTGGAGTAATTGAAGATAATATCTTCGCCATCTCTAGCGCTGAAA
>NZ_NHNG01000589.1:0-2973 GCF_002287155.1 Arsenophonus sp. ENCA | reverse complement strand
AGGCAAACGGCTATAGGAGCCAGATTCAGCGTAAAGGCCATCGAAACAAACCGTTGTCCAAGACTCAGCAAGGGCGAAACCACAGGATTGCAAAGACTAGGGCACGGGTTGAACATGCATTTGCGGCGATGGAACAAATGGGTAGAAAACTGATCCGCACCATTGGACAGGTGCGCGCTAATTTTGCCATGACGATGATGGCAGCATGTTACAACCTAAAGCGGTTGGCGTACTTCCAGAGCGCGTGCATCGTGGCTTTCTGACGCCCAGAATGGGTCAAATGGCCCTAGCCAGGGCAATGTGCGATAGAATCAGTAACGTGATAATCAAAAAAAATCTAATTATTTAGAATGAAAGCCAAGGGTTAATTGAAAATCTTGAGTTTTTCGAGGTGCCCACTAATCTGAACAGACTGAAGCTTTATTGGTAACCTGCATGGAACAATTTATAATGAAGCTCCAGCAAATTAAAAAGTAGAAAATATATAATGAAATACCGTGATCTGAGAGATTTCATATCATTATTAGAACAAAAAAAAGAACTGAAGCGTATCAGCTATGAAGTCGATCCTTATTTAGAAATGACAGAAATAGCAGATAGAACTCTGCGGGCCGGTGGGCCTGCACTGTTATTTGAAAACCCTAAAGGTTTTTCTATGCCAGTTCTGTGTAATTTGTTTGGGACCGTTGAACGCGTTGCGATGGGGATGGGGCAAGAAAATATCCAAGCATTGCATGAAGTTGGCAAATTATTGGCGTTTCTTAAAGAGCCGGATCCACCTAAGGGATTCGCTGATTTAATCGACAAGTTACCAAAATTTAAGCAAGTTCTTAATATGCCAACCAAAAGGTTAAAGTCGGCAGCCTGTCAAGAACAGATTTGGCAAGGTGACGATGTTGATCTATTTCGTATTCCCATAATGCATTGTTGGCCAGAAGATGTCGCACCACTTATAACATGGGGATTGACGGTTACTCGAGGGCCTCATAAGACACGGCAAAATCTAGGTATCTATCGGCAACAACTATTAACTAAAAATAAGTTGATTATGCGTTGGTTATCTCACCGGGGTGGGGCATTGGATTTTCAAGAATGGTGTAATAAATATCCTGCTAAACCTTTTCCTGTCGCAGTAGCTTTAGGGGCTGATCCTGCTACTATTCTAGCCGCGGTGACACCTATTCCGGATACGCTTTCCGAATATGCATTTGCGGGATTATTACGCGGACACCGTTCAACGGTTGTAAAATGTATATCTAATGAGCTTGAGGTACCAGCGGGTGCAGAAATTATTCTGGAAGGCTATATTGATCCTGAAGAATTTGCACCGGAAGGGCCTTATGGTGATCACACTGGTTATTATAATGAAGTTGATAAATTTCCGGTATTTACCGTTACGCATATTACTCAACGTAGTGATGCTATTTATCATTCAACTTACACCGGCCGGCCCCCTGATGAACCCGCCGTTTTGGGTGCTGCACTAAATGAGGTTTTAGTCCCTATATTACAAAAACAGTTTCCAGAAATTGTTGATTTTTATTTACCTCCTAAGGGCTGCTCTTATCGGCTTGCCGTGGTAACAATAAAGAAACAATATGCTGGGCATGCTAAGCGCGTTATGATGGGGGTTTGGTCTTATTTACGGCAATTTATGTATACAAAATTTGTCATTGTCTGTGATGAAGATATTAATGCTCGTGACTGGAATGATGTTATCTGGGCAATAACAACCAGAATGGATCCAGCACGGGATACCGTTATGATGGAAAATACCCCGATCGATTATCTTGATTTTGCGTCACCTATCTCAGGTTTAGGTTCAAAAATGGGACTTGATGCAACCAATAAATGGCCGGGTGAAACACAACGAGAGTGGGGTCGTCCAATTGTTATGACAGAAAAAATAAAAAAACGGATAGATGACATTTGGCATGAATTGGATATTTTTAAATTATGAGAGGATGTGAATGTCGACATTAAGTTGTAAGGTAGTTTCTATAGAATCTATCACTGATACGGTCTATCGCGTTCGCTTATTACCTGATGGTCAATTTTTCTTTCGTGCCGGTCAATATTTAATGGTCATTATGGATGAGCGTGATAAGCGTCCATTTTCCTTGGCTTCAATTCCTTCAGAAAAAAAAATAATTGAGCTTCATATTGGTGCGTCTGAGTTTAATCTTTATGCCATGGCGGTGATGGAGCGTATTTTTGCGCACAATAGTATCAATATTGATATTCCTCATGGTAAAGCTTGGTTTCGTCAGGGAAGTAAAAAACCAATAATTCTTATTGCCGGGGGAACAGGATTTTCTTATACCCGCTCTATTTTATATGCTGCATTGGAAGAAAACCCTGACAGAGATATTACCTTCTATTGGGGAGGACGAAGATTAGAGCACCTATATGATTTGGGTGAATTGCAGTCTCTTTCAGAGCAATATCGCAACATAAAAATTATTCCTGTTGTTGAACAACCTGAATCAGATTGGCGAGGACGGACAGGTACGGTTTTGAGTGCTGTACTGGATGACTTTGGTTCTCTTACAAAGTATGAAATTTACATTGCCGGGCGTTTTGAAATGGCAAAAATCGCGAGGGAACGTTTTTGTAGTGAAAGAGGGATCAGCCCTGAATATCTTTATGGTGATGCGTTCGAGTTTATCTAAATATAATAACAAAACAAAACCGCCCTTCTGAGGCTGTCGCAAAAGGGGTGGAATTTTTTTTTCAACAATATCCCACCGTGCAGATTTTCTCTTTTTCTGATTTTAGTTTGTACAAATAATAGACTGAAAATCATCCATAATATCAGAGCAACCGCTCTTGATAAGTTATAGGCCATTGCATGCAGGGTAAATTCGAGCTTTACCGCTAATAATCCCTTACGCCGGAAACGTTCCAAACCCTGAATTCCCCGCAATGCTGAAAACACAGGTTCAACCATGCTCTTTCGCTGATTCAAGATTT
>NZ_NHNG01000218.1:0-684 GCF_002287155.1 Arsenophonus sp. ENCA | reverse complement strand
AATGATTGCTTTACATAAACGATTATCTCGTAACAGCCGCTCTTTGTTGATCATTTCAAACCTTTATTCTCTAAGTTAAACCTCTTTTTATTCTCAATAGCGTGACAAAAAATGCAAGTCTCTATTCAGCAACTAGTTTAATGATTTTCTCTGCCGAATTGAAAACGTTGATAGAGAAAGTTCACGCTGAAAGAGTGCCTTTTTCGTTGATGTGCAATCTACCCGCTAATTTCAGGAAATCGCCCACCGTTTGGCAGTTCCATTTTTTACCGCTTTTTTGTAGTGAAAATGGCTACATGGGCACTTTCTTCCATGCTCATGAGTTCCTGTTTTTATCGCCGTTGGAGTATGTCGATGGCATGCAGCCTTATTTCTCACGAGTTTCGCACAAAACTAATTTGGGTACGCTAATAAAACACGGATGTGCTCAGCAATAGCATTTTTGATTACGTCCCAATTTTGTTGATAAAGGGTTATTTTTTCAGATATACGACGTTTATGTTGTTCAAACCACGCAGAAATAGCGAGAAAAATATGATTTCTTTGCGCTCGGCTCGTGCGAGCCTGACAGCGTTCAATACCACAATTTTGTTTAACTTCTCGATGATAAACTTCAACAGACCAACGGGCATCCATGATAGATTTGACGTATTCACGGGTGGGATTCTCTTTGTTTGTTACTAT
>NZ_NHNG01000115.1:0-3027 GCF_002287155.1 Arsenophonus sp. ENCA | reverse complement strand
AAAGTCAACATGACCTGAATAGAGGTAAATGGCTGGCACTTCGACAAACATCTTCATGGTGCCATCTCGCGAATGAAGGTTGCCAGCCAACACGGAGAAATTCCGGTTGTCAGCCGTAACGTACAGTAAGCCTGTTGCTCAATAGTGAAATAAAACTGCTTTCAATAAAAACAAGTTAGATACATCTAAAAAACACAAAAATAGGTTATTTTTTAATCTTATATGGGTCATTTTTAATTCAAAAATTGATTATTTTATCATCAACAGCTGGTTTTTTTGTAAGTCACAATTAATTTTGCTATTGAGCAACAGGCTTTATGTATGACCAAGGATTTACTTTGTTGCATTTCGTTTGGGAATTGGCGAGCCAGTTGTCACGCACGTAGCGAATTTGAAGCTAGGCAGCGGGCAGCCAGAACCGATGAAACCACTTATACGGTGCAAGGTTGGCGGCAAGGTGACGGCAGTCTGTGGAGACCTAACCAGCGCGTGATTGTATTTGATCCGGTGTTGGGTTTTAACAACCGTGAACTGGTCATTAGCGAGGTGGTGTATACGCAGGATGAAGGCGGTACGTTATGTGAACTGCGAGTCTGGCCAGAAGCGGCTTATATTCCTCCGCTTGAGGAATTGAAAGCACCAGACGAAGAATATGAAATCTAAAGAAATTTCATCGCAGCAATGGTTAAGCCAAACAATGTAACCATCAGACCACCGAGTTTAAAAAGCAAATCCTTGCTTATCATGCTGATATCTTTACGGATATCAGCTATTTGATGAGTCATCTCCTTGCGTACATCTGCAATTTCAGCAGACAAATCCTTGCGCACATCTTCAAGATCGCGTTTGGTAGCAAGATCTGCTACTTCATGCGACTTACGCACAACAAGGGTTATAGCCTTGGCTTGCTCCCTGTTGAGGCCGGAGTTTTCCAGCTTTTCAACGAATTCTTGAGTATCAAATGCAACTTGGCCCATTCAGCAATCTCCTGTTTTTCTTAGTTTAACCTATTAATGAGTGAATTATGCAAACTTTTTTTTCTACTTTGCAGCGCGGCCTTGCTCGTCTCTGGTCACGGGCAGTCGTTCAACGGCTGAATAGTACGCCAGCCTGTCAATAAGTAGATGTTGCAATGATAGCAGGCGATACAAAAGCAGGCATGGAATATCTCGAGCCTTACGGCTTTACCTCGACGGCTCATGCAGGTGCAGAAGGGGTTGCGCTATTCCTCGCTGGCGACCGCTCTCACGGCATTGTGATTAACGTCGCTGACCGGCGTTATCGGCTTCAGGGGCTAAAAGAAGGTGAGGTTGCCATCTATACCGACGAAGGCGATAGCATCGTGCTTAAGCGTGGCCGGTTAATCGAAGCGACGACATAGACGTTCATTTTGAACGCTAAAAACAAGGTGGTACTTAATACCGCATTAATCGAAACATCCGGTGCAATCAAGGCGGAGAAATCGATTACGTCTGCTGCTGAGGTGCAAGATAAAGTCGGTTCATTAAGCACGATGAGGAAACAGTACAACAGCCATGCGCATTCAGGCGATAGCGGCGGCATGACCGGTACACCGACTCAAGGGATGAAATAATATGACAGGCATCCCTATTCAACATGATGACCGATTAAACCGTGCCGTGATTATCTCGCTGTTCACCTGGCGACGCGCTGAACCGGATGATGACACCGATACACCATTTGGGTGGTGGGGTGATACGTGGCCGACGGTACAAAACGCCCGCATTGGCTCTCGATTGCATCTGCTGAAACGCACAACCTTAACCCATCAGACGGCGCAAAAAGCGAAGGAGTATATCGCTCAGGCACTCAAGTGGATGACGGAGGACGGGGTAGCGCTTCGGGTTGATATTGAGGTCGTGCGCTCAGGCATCGATAAATTAACCGCAACCGTCATCCTGATCTTACCTGACCATAACATAAAAACGATGACACTCAATAACCTGTGGAGCGTGATCCATGCAAACTAGCGGTTTTTCGCGCCCGACGCTGCCCCAACTGATAGATACCATTCGCGGTGATTTACTCACGCGATTTAATGAAGATAGTGTGTTACGCCGTCTTGATACTGAGGTGTACGCCAGAGTACAGGCAGCCGCTATTCACACCTTGTACGGCTATATCGATTATTTAGCTCGCAATATCTTGCCGGATTTAGCCGATGAAGACTGGTTGACCCGGCACGGTAATATTAAGCGTTGTCCACGCAAAGGGGCGACCAAAGCGAACGGCTTTGTTCGCTGGGAAGGTTTACAAAATGGCATATCAATACCTTCTGACACTGAAATACACCGCGATGATGGGCAAATCTACACCACAACGGCTCCAACAAAATCAGCCAATGGTGTACTTCGCGTACCCGTCGTTGCAAAAAGCAGCGGTCAGGCGGGCAATTGCGAAGACGGTATCGCACTACGTCTGGCAACCCCGATAACGGGATTGTCGTCTACCGGCTATGCCGATAACATCAGGACGGGCACAAACATCGAAGACCTGGATAGCTGGCGACAACGTATCATGGCGCGCTGGTACGATACGCCACAAGGCGGTGCAGATAGTGATTATGTTCGCTGGGCTAAAGAAGTTTTAGGCATAACTCGCGCATGGACACATAGACACAAAAACGGTATCGGCACGGTTGGGGTCATGGTGGCGAGTGATGATGTAGACCATCCTGCCCCCACACAGGAAATATTAACCAAAGTCAGAGAGCATATTTTACCCCTTGCCCCTGTTGCCGGAAGAGGCTTAACTATTTTCCCCGTTACAGCAAAAAACGTTGCTATTTCGATAGCCTTATCAACGGATACGCCAGAAATACGGGCAGCGGTTATCGCAGAAATCAAAGCCTTCTTACAGCGAGAAGGGGCCGGGAGCCTGGCAGCAAACTTTTTCTTTCAAGACTCGCGGAGGCCATCAGTCTTGCGGCAGGTGAAGTCGCTCATCGCCTGATTGCACCAACGGCAGATATTGAATTAACCAATACAGAGGTGCCGGTATTGGGCG
>NZ_NHNG01000219.1:0-33839 GCF_002287155.1 Arsenophonus sp. ENCA | reverse complement strand
CAGTCAGCATTTCGAAAGGGTCATTGACAAGGCCAACACCAATCGCAATATCTACGCCGACCGAGGCTATCCCTCTGCGGAGCGGGAAGCTTGGCTGAAGGCAAACGGCTATAGGAGCCAGATTCAGCGTAAAGGCCATCGAAACAAACCGTTGTCCAAGACTCAGCAAGGGCGAAACCACAGGATTGCAAAGACTAGGGCACGGGTTGAACATGCATTTGCGGCGATGGAACAAATGGGTAGAAAACTGATCCGCACCATTGGACAGGTGCGCGCTAATTTTGCCATGACGATGATGGCAGCATGTTACAACCTAAAGCGGTTGGCGTACTTCCAGAGCGCGTGCATCGTGGCTTTCTGACGCCCAGAATGGGTCAAATGGCCCTAGCCAGGGCAATGTGCGATAGAATCAGTAACGTGATAATCAAAAAAAATCTAATTATTTAGAATGAAAGCCAAGGGTTAATTGAAAATCTTGAGTTTTTCGAGGTGCCCTGGTTTATCTCAAGCCTTTAAAAAAAGTGACGCTAAAGAGGTAACGCCGACAAAAGAAGAAACTGAACCGTATAATCGTGATAATAGCGGAACTTACTTAAATAATTTAAAAAATGATATTGCTCGAAGTATTGCCGAGATAAAAGACAGGGAAATGGATAAGGAAAAAAAAGCGGCTCAAGAAAAAGAACAGACGAAAGAACCGCCTGTTGTTTTACCCGTTCAAAATAACGTCAGTTCATCTTTTGATAATGATAACTCGGGTGATAAACCATTAACCCCTGAACAACGTCGATTACAAGGCAGTGTATTAGTCGATTTTCACGAAAATACGCGTAATGAGTCTCAGGTCAATGATGATGGTGAGAACAGTGATTTTTTGCAAGGGGCAACATTTAGTGATGGTAGCGTAAAAAGGGTTAAAAACCGCCAATATTTATTATCGTCCGGAACGTCTATTTCTTGTGTTCTGAAAACAAAAATTGTGACCAGTTATCCTAGTGTAACAATGTGTCAGATTACCAAAGATATTTATTCTGACGACGGTAAGACGGTGCTTATCCGTAAAGGTGCACAATTACAGGGTGAGCAAACAAAAGTGATGCAACAGGGAATAGCAAGGGTTTTTGTGAATTGGACAACCGTTAAAGATGAAAATATTAATGTGCGAATTGATGCTTTAGGGGCGGATAGCTTAGGGGCATCTGGTCTGCCAGCTTGGGTAGATTCTCATTTTTGGGATCGTTTTAAGGGGGCTATTCTTCTGTCTTTAATTCAGGATGCTATCAGTGCTGGAACGTCACAATTGGCTAAACAGAATAACAGTACCATTAATATGAGTAATACAGAAAATAGCGCTAAGGAAATGGCAAAAATAGCGCTGGAAAATTCAATTAACATTCCACCCACGGCGTACATTAATCAAGGTGAAATGCTCACCGTGATTGTGCCTAGAAATATTGATTTTTCGTCCATCTTTGAGGTGAGGTAATGACTGTTTTAGTGGAAAATAAAAAAGATACCCGAGTTTCTTTAATTAATATATTTCTTGATTCTACAGGTATTCAGCGTTTTCTGGATGATGATGATGTGACAGAAATCATCATTAACCGCCCGAATGAAATCATTACAGAGGGAAGTAAGGGATGGCAGTTTTATGAATCGAAAGGGGCGAATAATAAAGATTTATTAGATCTCTTGGTAGCTATCAATAACTATAATGATGGGGCTTCTGCGCTTAACGCTAAAAATCCGATAAAGTCGCTTGTGATGCCTAATGGTGAACGTCTACAGGTTATTATCCCTCCAGCCTGTGAATTGGACTGTATTTCGTTAACCATCCGCAAACCTTCCTTAAAACGCTTTACCATTCAGGATTATATCAAGTCTGGGCGGTTTGCGAATGTCAAAATAGCCGGGAGAGCCACAACGGAACTATCCGAAACACAGAAAAAACTAAAGGCGTTATATCTTAACTACACCACTGACGGTGCTCACTTTGAGCCATTTTTACAAGCCTGTGTCGATGCCAGATTGAATATCTTAATTGTTGGGGGCACAGGCTCAGGTAAAACAACATTTGCTAAAACCATTGCCGATATGTTCCCATCTGATAGGCGAATTATTACTATTGAAGACGTTCACGAGATGGAATTGCCCTTACACAAAAACCATGTGCATTTATTTTATAAAGAAGGCGGTGTTAAATCTCGCCAATTGATAGAATCCGCTATGCGAATGAAACCCGATCACATCTTTTTAGCAGAGTTGAGAGGTGATGAAGCATGGAGCTATATTGAAGCCTTAAATACAGGGCATGAGGGAAGTGTAACAACGATCCACGCAAATAATACTTATGCGTCATTTTCAAGGTTGGTAAATATCATAAAACAATCACCCGTTGGGCTAACATTAGAAGAATCCTTTATTGCAAAAACAGTTAAAACAACAATAGACGTTATTTTATTTTTTAATCATACCTATTGTACGGAATGTTTCTACGAACCAGAAGAAAAAAATAAATTACTGAGTTTGTTATAAGGAATGATAAAGATGAAAAATAAAAATAAAATCATTTTACCGATAGTCATTGTTTGGGTACTTGCAATAATAGCCTGTGGATATTCAGGCAGTTTTGCTTTGTTAAAAATGGCTGGACTTTCAACAGATTCACTTGCATGGAAAACCTTTTATGAAACCTATCAATTTTATGGGGAACAGGCTGCCTATAAAAAATTCATGCTGGTCGGCTGGATTGGTACAGCCATACCGCTTGTTATTGCGCTTCTTTTGTCTATCGCTATGTTTTTTTCGTTAAAAGAAAAAATATTTTTATATGGCAATGCAAGGTTTGCAAATGCTCAGGATTTAACAAAAAGTGGATTTTTCCCGACAGAACAGCAACGAAAAAAACAGAAATACCCCGCGTTATTAATTGGAAAAATGACACAAGGAAAATACAAAGGGAGTTATATTTATTATGCTGGTCAACAATTTTTAATGATGTATGCACCTACGCGTTCAGGTAAAGGCGTGGGTATCGTTATTCCTAATTGTATCTACTATGATGAATCGCTATGTGTATTGGATATAAAGTTAGAAAACTATTTATTAACGGCGGGATATCGAGAAAAAATATTAAAACAGGATGTGTTTTTATTCTGCCCTGATGGTTACGCTCAAAAAATCTTAGGGGAAACAAAATTAACTACCCACCGTTGGAATCCCCTTTTTTATATTAGACGGGGTGGGGTATATCGTTTTGGTGATTTAGAAAAAATCGCTACCATCTTATTTCCCTTAAAAGGGGGTGAAAATGACACATGGACTGATGCGAGTAAGAGTGTTTTTATGAGTCTTGTGTTATACCTACTTGATGTTGAGGAAGAAAAAAAACACAAAGTTAATATGAACGCAGTTTTAAAATTGAGTGTGCCAACAGGCGGAGAAAATTTGGCTAAATGGTTTGAATCTGAAATTAAGAGCCGTAACAATAAGGAAAATTTAGCTAAATGGCAACAATACTATGCGTTATCTGAATCCGAGAAAATAGGTAATACCCCTGAGCGTTATCCTTTAAGTGTTGATACTATTCGATTGTTTAGAGATTTTTGTGCAAAAGAATCTAAACAACAGCAAAGTGTCATGTTAGATTTTAAAAACGTCATGGCGATGTTCGCTAACCCTGTTTGTGCAGCAGCAACAGAAGATAATGATTTTGATTTGCGTGATGTAAGACGTAAAAGAATGACGGTCTATTTTGGTTTGTCACCAAGCGCATTAAGTCAGTACGCCAAATTAACAAATCTCTTTTTTAGTCAGTTGTTAAATGAAAATGTCAGAACGCTACCCGAGCATGATCCTACATTAAAATATCAATGTACGTTGATGCTTGATGAGTTTACTTCCATGGGGCGTTTAGATGTTGTTCAAATTGCGCTAGCGTTTACGGCAGGTTATAACATGCGGTTCGTTTTTATTCTACAAAACGAAGAACAACTTTTTGATGATAAAAAAGGCTACGGCAGGAATGGTGGATTAACCATTTTAAAAAACTGTGCCGTTAAATTATTCTATCCGCCGAAAGAAATTGATGAAAGCGTTAAAACGTTATCAGAAAGTTTGGGTTATTATGATTTAGTCAGAAACGAGATAAGTGTAACATCTGGCAAAAATTCAAGTAAAACCCGAAATAAGCGCATTGAAAAACGGGCGTTAATGCTACCACAAGAAATCACTGAATTAAACGATATTAAACACAAAAGCGGTATGGCCTTACCTGAAATTATTATATCTGAGTTTAGTCGTCCATTTATTGCACATAAAATAGTTTCTTTTGAAGATAAATTTTTTGTTAAAGCAAAACATTTTGCAAAAAATAATCAACCAGTCTTGCCTGTGCTTGATATCCAACAAGATGAAGTCGTCAGACAGCTTCACTTACAACGTGAAAGGAATCAACGTTGGCAAGTTGAAAAACAAAATACAGTCTTAAATTAGGAGTCATTTAAAATGAACCGCTTACTTTTTACCTTATTTACTATGTTAACGGGGCTATCTTTTTATGCGAGTGCTGAAGATGAATTGACAGGTGATACAAAACTCGCTTGTGAGGCGATTTTGTGCCTTTCAACAAATACCCGTCCTACAGAGTGTGCGCCATCAATTAGAAAATTTTTTAGCATTCATGCGAGTAAACCGTGGAAAACTATTCAGGAAAGAAAAAAATTTTTATCCTTATGCCCTTCTTCAAAAGATAAGGGAATGCCTGAGTATAAAGATTTATTGGCAAACAATGCGGAAAAATGTAGTCCTGATGAATTGAATAGATACCTTTTTGAACGTAAAACGAGAAGAGTGAATAATAAACAAGTTTTTTATTATCGAATTAGCAATAAGTTACCGAGTTATTGTGATGTATTTTATAACCACGAATATAACGATTCCAAACCTAGATATGTAGGCTCTGATGAGTGGATAGAATCCTATCTATGGGAAAATAATAAAGGTCAATATGGACATTGGAAATAAAGGAAAAATATGAAAGTGTTAAAAGATAACGAAGATTTTTGGTTAAAATTTTGTGTTGGTCATGAGGGTTCATTATTAAGTCCAGCACAATATATATCAGAAATAGCTAACAGGAGAATAAACCTAAAAAATAAAAATAAGCGCTAAAAATCAAGTAGAAGTGTGTGCATCGTACTGCAAATACGATGCACTGTGCAGCCTTCATATTATTAATAAAAAAGACTATTCATAGGAAACAACATGAAAACCACACCCCTAAAATTAGCAGTTTTGGTACTGACTGTCACGCTCACGCATCCCGTTATTTCGCTAGCAGGAACGGCAACCGGAGAGAAAGCCCGCGCAACGGGCGTTGATTCAACCGCCACGGGACAAAACGCCAACGCATCCGGTGATCATTCAACTGCCACCGGAGCAAACTCAAAATCTTCGGGTTGGCTTGCTACGGCAACGGGAACACAAGCCGATGCCTCTGGCTTTGCTTCAACGGCGACCGGTTCTAATTCAAAGGCATCCGGTACAAGATCAACAGCCAACGGGGATTATGCGCAGGCTTCAGGCGATAATTCTACCGCAATTGGTTCGCAAGCCAAAGCGACAGGCAAAAATACAGTAGCGATTGGCAGTGATTCAGTGGCAGACCGTGATAATACGGTCTCAGTGGGTCAAAAAGGCGCTGAACGCCAAATAACGAATGTGGCGGATGGGACAGAAGACACCGACGTAGCGAATGTTCGCCAGGTCAATAACGCCAAAAGTGAGGCGATTAATACCGCAAATGCGTATACAGACAGCCGTTTTAACCAGTTTACCACGGATACAAGTAATCGCATTAACCAACTGGACAACAAAATTGACCGAGTTGAAAAACAGGCGAATGCAGGGATTGCAGGAGTTACCGCAATAGCGTCAATTCCTTATAGTGCGAGTGAAAACTTTTCTTTTGGTATGGGTGTGGGTCACTATCAAAACGGGAAGGCCATCGCCGCAGGAGCACAATATAAAATCGCTGATAATGCAAACGTACGAGTGAACATTGCGTGGGACAACACCGACAATGCAAGTGTAGGTGCAGGGTTGGCGATTGGTTGGTGAGGAGAAAAGGGAAAACGATGAATATCTTTAACAAACTTAAAATAGGGGCTGTGGGATTATTCTGTTTTTTTATGACATCCCTAGTTTTTGCTGCCAGTGATCCTTTCTGTTGTCATTACAGATCAGTTAAAGACATGCTTTCTGAAAACAATATTCATTTGTATTTTGGTGTGATATCCGTGCTTTGGGTGTTATTTAAGTTATTCACTAAATGCACTTTGCAAGAAAAGTATTTAACAGCACTGTGTGTAACTTTAATTTGGATATTGTGGTTCATTTAATTATTTAATATTGACAGTATTACGTAATAAAAATATTCAACAAAATAAATAGGGAAAATAAAAATGATCGAATATAAATTCAAGACGGTTTCAGAATTAAAAAAAGTCCTTAATCATTACCCTGATAATGCATTAGTTGAGATAGGTGAACTTCCTGAAAAGCTAGCTAAACATGGTTTAACTACTGTTTTTGATAGTGAAAGAGTTTTGATTTGTGAATTTCATGATTATCAAAAAGAAGAGTTTTTAAAAATTGAAGAATTAGGTTTCACTGAAAATGTTTATGATTGTATAAGCATCGCAATAACAGGATTTCCTTGCCCACCTGATGAAGAAATAAATTTTTATCAATCTGTTGGAAAAGAGGTAAGAAAATTACTTAATATTGGCGTGAAAGATATTAAAGTATCTTTGCAAGATGATTCATATTTGTCGATTGAAGACTGGGGCGTGGTTATTGGCTATAGTAACAAATCAAAATCAATAGATGTTGAAGACTTTTCATCAGATGACTCTGATTTGTTTTATTTTTTCGAGGCAACGAAAACCGATGAGAAAATTGGTCAAGAGATTTCAAAAAAAACAGGAAAGTATAGACCAGATATAATAATAAAAACCGAGTCAAAATATCCGATTAAACGATCCTATCATCATCCTGGAAAATTGTGCGCCATATGGGGTGACCTTCCTGCATCCGGTATTTGTATCGAAACGGGTCAATTTCTTTTATGAAAATATTTTATGGGATATGCAAGGAATAGTTGATGGCGGAATACCTGTTTATATCGTTGAGAAGGGAAAAACAAAGGATGTTGTTGTTCACTACCAATCATTAACCTTGTTGTTCCCTGAAAAACGAGAAGAAATGACACCATTACAACAATTAGCACTTTCGGCTTTACCATTCTCACATTGGGAGCCAGAAAATAATTAAAATTTTCCTCAAACACTAAAGAAGAGAATAAAAAAATGAAATTATATATCGCAGAAAAACCCTCTGTGGCGAAGGATATTGCCAAGGCGCTAGGGGGAAGTTTCCAGAAAAAAGACGGCTATCTTGAATCAGCCGATAACGTCGTAACATGGTGCTACGGGCACATTATCCAAAGTGCTGAGCCTGAAAATTATCACCCTGACTACAAACGCTGGAAAAAAGAAGACTTGCCGTTAAAACTCTATCCCGTTAAATATCAGCCGTGCGAAGGAAAAGAAAAACAGGTTAAAATTGTTGTTGAGCTTATCAAAAAAGCAAATAGCATTGTGCATGCTGGAGACCCTGACGATGAAGGGCAATTGCTGGTTGATGAAGTGTTGATTTATGCCAATAATACAAAACCTGTTCAGCGATTACTGATTAATGATAATACTGATGCCGCCGTTAAAAAAGCGTTGAATAATTTAAAAGATAACCAGAAATTCAAAGGACTGTTTTATAAAGCGTTGGCTAGAAGTGTCGGTGATGATATTTACGGTAAAAGTATGACCCGTGCTTACACGGTCACAGCTCAACAAAAAGGTTATCGAGGAACGCCATTATCCGTTGGACGAGTACAAACTCCCATATTAGGCTTGATTTGCCGTCGTTTCCTCACGAATAAAAACCACAAGGAAAGTTTTTACTATACAATTACGGGTATTTTTGACCACTTTAAAGCGGAATTTGAGGCTAACTGGCAAATTAGCGAAAACGCCCCACAGGATGACAAGAAACGCTTAATTGATAAAGATTTTGGTGAACGGGTAGCTAAATTTTGTGAAGGGAAAACAGCGGATGTGGTGGCAGCAGCCGTAGACAACAAAGAAACCGCACCCCCGTTGCCGTTTAATCTGGTGAAACTCCAGCAATATATGAATAAGCACCACAAAATGACCGCAGCAAAAACACTGGAAATTACGCAACAATTACGGGAAAAATATAAGGCGATTACCTATAACCGTTCAGATTGTTCTTATCTTTCAGAAGAACAGTACGGTGAATCCCCACAACTGATTGCTGCATTAAAAAAATTATTATTTTTTTCTGAGGTAAACACGCAAAATAGTATCAAATCGAAAGCCTTCGATAGTGGCAAGGTCACTGCACATACCGCCATCATCCCTACAATTAATACCCCTGATTTAAATCAGTTAAACGATAATGAAAAAATCGTTTATTTTCTTATTGCCAGTTATTACCTCGCTCAATTTTTGCCGAATAAACGTTATCAGGAAGCATCAGTATTACTAAAAATTGACACTGAAACGTTTACCGCACGGGCAACAAAGACCACTGATAACGGCTTTACGGAATTTTTGAACAACAAAGAAAATGAGGAAACAGAGCAAGATAATAGTCAGTTTGCAATATTGTCAAAGCTACGTACAGGGGAAAAAGCAGATTGTATAAAAGCCACCGTCAACACCAAGAAAACCACCCCACCCCCACTTTTCACCGAAGCAAGTTTACTTGCCGCTTTAGTGAGGGTGGCAGATTTTGTAACAGACGCTAAAATAAAAACACTGCTCAAAACCAAAGATAAGGACAAAAAAGACGAGCACGGGGGAATCGGTACACCCGCTACCCGTCATAGCATGATAGAAAAACTTAAAGCCCGTGAATTTATTGTTTTGGATAAAAGAAACCTCATACCGACGCAAAAAGGACTTGATTTTTTTCAGGCGTTACCGGATATTGCCACCAATCCTGATATGACAGCACTTTGGGCAGAAAAACAGGAACAGATTGAGCAGGGAAATCTCACGGTTGATGCATTTGTCGAACAATTGTATGGTGATATTAATCGTCTGCTATCCGATGATATTGGACAAAACCTAAAGATGGATACCCCAACAAATCATCAGACAAGAGACGCTATGTGCTGCCCTAATTGCGACAAGGCATTAATAGATAAACCTAAACTTGTCGTTTGTGAAGCGCAATGTGGCTTTAAAATATGGAAAACGGTTTGTGAGAAAACGCTCACCACAAAACAGGTTGAAACTCTGGTCAAAAAAGGAAAAACAGGTATTATCAAAGGTTTTAAAAGCAAAGCGGGTAAAAACTTTGATGCAGCTTTGATATTGCATGACAAGACCACAGGGGCAATCAAATTTGAATTTGAAAATAACAGGTAAATTACATGAGTGAAACAACAAAAACGCTAAAAAGAGAAGAGGAATACCAGATTATTTCTAAGCATTTTAGTAGTATTACCACTATCCGAAAATTTGCGTTAACAAAAGATTTTGAGTGGCTACAGGAAGTTAAAGATAAACTGGAAGCAGTTATTGAGGAAAACAGAGAGCTCTTTGAACAAGCCAAAAAAGAAGCAGAGGAAAAAGAAAAGAAACGCCTTGACCTAATTAAACTGATTGAAGAGAGTGGTTTTAGTCTTGATTCACTGTTAAACCCTGTTACCACCGGAAAAATCAAGACGAAGAAAAAAAGTAGTATTAATGCCAGAAAGCCAAAATATGAATTTTTAGACGAAAACGGCGATATACAAACATGGACAGGCAACGGAAAGCCACCCACGGCACTCCAAAAATTACTCGATGATGGAAATGAGTTAGAGTATTTTTTGATTAAAAAATAGACAGTTCGGTTTCGGTAAAAAAGATAAAAAGTTACAATCCTTGTGGCTTGATTTTTTATCTTGAGTAATCGTTATCTATCTCTTTTGCATGTGTTGACTCACGCTGCCGGATTTGTTCATTCCATTCATGAATTTCTTTAACGGCTTGTTTCATTGCCTGTACTCGTTCAGGGTCATTGATTCGTTTGTCCAAGATTTCAAGGCTCTCAATTTTAAAATAGCCTATCGCTTCAATAGCATCTTCTTTCCGTACTCCTAGATCTTTACAGTAACTATCAGCTAACCTATCAAGTTCTTTATCAAGCGTTCTCATTGGCTTATTATCTTGATCTTCCGTTACAGTGAACGCTTTGATCTGATCGCTTGTTACACTGATTTTATCAGTTACAGTTGGGTTTTTTATCTCTAATACAGAGGTTTCTTTCTCTGATTTGTTAGAATTGTTAGCGTCTTTTAACTCATGTGCAGATTGTGGTTGTGGTTTCATTACCTGCGCAATCGCTTCTTTAAGTTGGCTAGGTTTAAGGCTGTTTTCTACCGCGGCCTTTAGCTTCTCTGTATCAGGTTTTTCTTGTGTAGCGGTTTTTTCTAGTTCTGGTTCAGATTTCGTAAGGTTTTCTTTTTCTATTATCATATTTTGTTGATTTTGATTTTTTGCTTGTAGCTCTGCTTGACGATTTAACATCATTTCGTGATATTTTTCAGGTTTAAAAATAATATTTAATCCTTTTTCAGCACATGCCATAGCGCAACTAGTTTTAAACTCTTCTGTTCCACTTAATCTTAATACTCCGCCGTATTTTTCTTTAGCATACATCAACATTATTTCGCTTTTATCTTGAGTGACTCCGCCATGTGACGATATTCTATCGCCTTTATCCATAAAAACGGTTTCTGTTGTTTTGGGGTCTAGGTAACGTATTTCTTTAGGATTAACTTTATGAGCTAACAGATCTTTTAATTCTATTTTTACATATTCATCAATATGTAATGTTTTTTTGACTTTATCTGATACGCTTAATGGTTCATAAGAAGATATAAAATTTTCATTGTCTAATGGGGATCTTTTTAGTATTTTCTTTAAAGATTCGCCTAACATGTTATTGCCTCTTTGATTATTGGGTTGCCAGTGGTTGTAATGTGCCTGTATTTCATTCATACATAAACGTTGCTTTAATATAATATTCTCTGTTTCTAACAATTTTTTAAAGACTAAAAAACCTTTTTCAACTTCTCGCTCTTTTTTGTCGCTTATTAATGATAATGATTTTATCTCTTGATTATATCGTTTATTTAAACCGTTAAAATCTTCTTTAATCTCACTGCTAACAAGTTGCTTATGGTTATTCAAATCTAAAAGTCGTTCTCTCGCTTGTTCTTTAGTGAGTTTTACGTAGGGTTTTACATTGATAAAGGTTATATTTTTATTCTGCTGCTCCCAAACGTCCAACAATATTTTTTTTGCTTCGTTCCACTCTAAATTTAAATACTTAGTTAAAAAATCACTCACATTATAATTTCTCTTTTCAACTTTAAAACGAGGTGATCCATCTTTTGCAAATGTAACAGTATGTTGAACCGGATCTATATTAAAATGCGTGTGTAAATAGGATAAAAATCGTGTGGATTCTAATTCTAAGCGAACCTTTCTCATTAAAGGTAAATCATCATCATTTTTCAATACATCATTGATCCCATTTTCAATTATGCTTCTTGCTGGTCTTCCATGTTCTGCTCTATTCTGCAACCATCGCAAGTGTTGATTTGAATCGATCTTTTTTCGTCCAATCGTTGATAAATTATTGTATTCATGTTCTTGCAATAGCAACTTAGATTTACTACTTCTGAGCCTTCCTGATCTTCCGTTAAGTCCGTAAACCAAACGGCATTCTGGCAAACATGACAATCCGATTGACTTTGTGGGTACATTTCTTCGGGTATCTCGTTTAACACTGGACTGATAACTATTCGTCCATCTTTCCTGTCTTTGAATGTTATTCTTCTCTCCATAGTCTTTTATCACCTTATTCAAGTAATTACGTTTATCTTCATCATTTAATGAAGCATAATGTTTTCTGTTTTTTTCACCAGATGGATTTATGTGTTTAATTTCATGACTGATCCTTTCTTTCCAATCAGCAATGCGAGATTCAATTTGTTTTTGAGTCAATTTAATTAATGGAATACGCCTATTGATAATATACTGTTGTGAAAATAAAGGGCTTTTTAAGCGAGTAAATTTATTATTACCCTCTAATTTAACACCGTGGTATTGATTTTCCTTACCTTTATTATATACCTTCACCTTTCCATATTGTTTTAATAGTTCGGTAAATTGTTCTTCATTACTAATATTTTCAGATTGAATTTTAGAAAATATTTCAGTCTTAACATTACGTTCAGCCTCTTTAAATAAGTCTCCTTTATGTCTTGATAAGACATTAGCATGATTTTGATCACTGACTCTTAAACCGTCTTTAGGTGAAACAAGATTATATTTATTATTTATATATTCTTGTATTGCGTCAAATTCCTTTATATAAAGTTCTCCTCGTCCTCTTGGATTAAGCACCTTATTAGTAATCAAATTAATTTCAGGAATAATAATGTGAATATGCGGTTTTCGTTCTATCTTTTCTCCGGTATAATTATCTGTAATAAATTTAACCTTTGGTAAATGCGCTTCGGCATAAAAATTATATTCATCTTCATGATAGGCATTTAGCAAAAGTTCTTTATATTCCTGTGTGATATTTTGCAAATCTTTATGACTTATTTCATTTTCGTGAAACGATAGTGTAATATGTATATAGCGTTCTTGTCCCTTATTTTCAATAGAGTCTATAATTGATTTTGTTAATGATAAATCTCCATCTAAAATTAAACGCTTATCAATTGATTTTCGTGACAACTCCCTACCTTGTTTTTTACCGTGCTCAAGGTATTCAGATATTCCGCCATTTCCTCCGCTAATCCTAATTAGCATTTATCTATTCCATTAACAAAAGTATCTCTAATATTAATCAGAGAATTTAAATATCTGAGATAAATTTGCTCTGATAATATTCCCGATTGATAATCAATATTTATTCTTTTTGTTAATTGATTTAAATTGTTACTTGCTTTATTGAAATAAAAATTTAATTTTTTTAATTCTGGTGGTTTTCTTACTTTAGTAACAGGTAATTCATTAACTCTATTCAAAATAAGTAATCTGAAAAAATCACTTTTACTTATTTCTATCGTGTCTATAATTTTTTTTAGCGGTAAAAATTCCTCATCTGTTAATCTTACTGAAATAACATTTTTTCTTTCTATTTTTTTTGCTTTTTCTTTCATAGGCTCGTAGAGACTCCATTATAGGGTATTAGGGGGATACCCCCTAAGCATGACGATTATACAACCGATTTATCAGTTTGTATACATCGCCCTCGTGCCTAAAGAAATAAATAGGTGATAAACACAGTTCAAATAGATGACAAAAAAACTACAAAGAAATTGAATAATTACATATTAGATGACAAAATAACTACATAATAAATGACATAATTTGCAATAGACTACAAAATAACTACAATTTAGGTGACATTAAGGTTTTGGAGTTAATTATGGAGATAGAAACGTTATTATCACCGCTTATTGAAGATATAAAAAATGAAAAATTTTCAACAAAACAAAAAACATACAAGCAGCATATAAAGGCAATAATTACTTCTATTGACCTTTTTGGTTGGAAAAAATTTGTAGAATACATGAACAGAGAAATGGGAGATAATCTTTCACTAAATACATATAAAACGATGGTATACAGATGCAAAAAAACAAAAAAAGAAATAGATATTGTACAACAGGCTACTAGCATTAAAGAAAGTAAAACTAATAACCCTTTATTTTCTTTATCCAAAAAAGAAAAAAATACGGAATACAATCCAACACCAAATAAATCACGAATTTACGGAGATGAATAATGAACAATACAGCACATTTAATTTTACAAGGAAAAGGCGGTGTAGGTAAATCTCTTGTTTCATCAATATTAGCACAATATTTTATCGAACGAAATTTTACGCCTATTTGCGGTGATACAGATCCAGTAAACACGACCTTTTATCAAATTAAAGGTTTAGATGTTGCATTAGTTCCTATCACAGAAGGCGGTACAGTCGTTCAAAGACTTTTTGACCCTTTATTTGAATCTATTATCAATGCAAAGCATCCTGTCGTTATAGATAATGGGGCATCCACTTTTTTACCAATGCTTAAATTTTTAAAATCAAATCTAATCTTAGAAACATTAGAACAATTTAGTAAACAAACCTTTATCCATACTATTATTACAGGTGGTCAAGCTAAAGACGATACTGCAAACGGGTTAATAGCTTTATTAGATATGATTAAGGAATCAGGTACAAATACAAAAATTATTGTCTGGAAAAATGAATTTTGGGGTACACCTTTATTTGAAGGTAAACAGCTAGAAGAAATGCCTTGGATTAAAAAAAATAGCGATATAATCAAAGGGGTGGTTTCTATTATCGACAGAAATAGTGATGCTTTCAGCACTGATATAAAAATAATGACAGAAAATCACATGACATATAACGAAGTTAAAGCGTCTGATAAGTTTGGTTTAATTGCTAAATCAAGGGTCTTTAGGGTTTTTAATGACGTTTATACTGAACTCGATACAGTATTGAGTGAGGAATTAAAATGAGTAATAAAAAAGATGAAACTTTTAATGTAGATGAATTAATTACTGATGTTTTTGATAAAACTCGAATTAAAATCAGTGAAGCAGATCCTTTATTCTTAGCAGTAGTCCTTAACCAAAAAATTTTAGATGTTACATTAAAAAAATTAGCTGATTCCAATTCTATTATTTCTGAAAAATTTTATACAGAAATACAAAATAAACTCGAATCTATCAAAACGGAAATTAATGATCTTCCAAATGCGATTAATGTTAAGACAAGTGAATTAAAAGAAAAACTAACAAATAATTTACAGTTAATCAATGAAAGTATAATCAGTATTCCTGATTCTATTGATTCAAAAATAATACTATTGAAACAAGCGTGTTCTGAATTAAATAATGAATTTCAAGAAGGTAAAGACGAATACAAAGACTCAATAAATCAAGCTAGTGAGGAGTTGGAAAAGGTCATAAAATCAGCTAATAAATGTGTTGAAAACATTAACACGCATGCTGAAAAAGCGATTAACTCAACGTTAAAAAAATCTCTGGATAACTACGATAATACAACAAACGATATTGCTAATAAAATGGATTATTCAATAAGACGGGCGTTTGAAAAAAGCAGTAAAAAATTAATCAATACTGTGATTATCGCTTTTATCATGAGTGCCGTTTTTCAGTTTACTATGTGGGGCTGGTTTGTCTATGTACTAACCCATTAAAAAACCAAAATTAAATCAAATTGGTTATATAGATAAACCCAAAAACGGAAAATACACATCTTAAAGACCAAATTGGTTTAATTTTGGTGTTATTTTAATAAGAGATTTATTTTATTTCGCCAACTCTTTGGAGAATTTTAAATGCGGTGGCTTTTTTTTTCGGCGAAATGTTATTCCATTGCCGATATGAAGTGATGACGTTATTTAAAAAACGGATTTCCCAATTTGTTAATGTCGGATATTTTTTCCACAGAGCCGCATTCTCTGATGAGCAATTAATTCAGATTCTTTCATTTATCTTTTTTCGCCGTGCTAAACGTTGCAGATTATCCTCAACATCGGCTTGGGTGACCTCTCCGACTATCTGACCGTCTTTGTCATAACGAAACGCACCTAACTGGATAAGCGCACGATAATCAGCGTGATGTCCAATACTGCCTAAACAGGATCTTAAACGCCTTCTGGCTATCGGTAACCCCTTTTCCTTCACTTCTTGCCACATATCTTGTTGTATACCCACTTTCATGGGGCACAACTTGCCATCAGGAAAAAGATTAGGCCAAAAAGTGGTTATCTGTGAGATGGCTTCTTCTAACGGTAATCGCTTTTTAGGCAGTGTAGGTGGTTTTGGAATTTTAACCTTCACTTCCTGTTTAGGTTTTTCAACCACTTTCTTGGGCTGCTGTTTTACTACCTTTTGGGGTTTCGGTTTTTTTGCCTGTTTTTTGGGCGCAGCATTCACCCAGATCTTTTTACCGTAAACTGAGTTACTTTGGGGCTGTTCTTCCTGTGAAGCCTTTCTAGGGCGATTGAGAGTTAATTTCTGGCGTTCCGTCATAAGTTTAATCTTTAAATAGGGTGCTCATTTCAGTATCAGTCAAACCCGTAAATTTCATCACAGATTGCCTGTCCATACCTGTTATTAGCATTTGCTTTGCTATCTCAAGTTGAGCTTCAAGTTTGCCTTTCTGGATTCCTTTTTGCATTCCCTCTTGAATGCCTTCCAATTTGCCTTTTTGTATGCCTATCTCTTCAATTTGTTGAGCAATGGTCATAAGTGCTCCTTCGTGTTTCTCTGATTGTTTGGCTATCTCAATGATAAATTCCATTGGTTTTGGAGCGTTACCTTCTTGGATGAGATAGTTAAACATCGTGATGACTTGATTATCAGTATAATAATTATACGACAACAGCGTAACAATTTCATTCATAAGTTCTGTCATATCCCTTCTGCGAATGTGTTTTTGCAGCAACTCCAATAGAGCCATTCGCCTATGCTGCATAATCTCACTATCATCTAAAGTCGTGACATCCGCCAGTTTAAAGGGATTGGTGTAGATACTCTCTGCTAGTTCTCTGTCATGAAAGCAGTCAAGCCAATTCGTGCTATAGGGATGAGGACTCTGTTCACCACAATAAAATAAAATGGGGAAAACCAGCGGCAACTCTTTGTGACCAGCCTCTAAATGCTTTTGCATAGCAGCAAGGCTATAGCGCATGAGTCGCCATGCCATGAGCTTATCAGGTGTGGATTGATGCTCAATTAACACGTAGATATATCCGCTTCCCTTAGTGGTGCTGACTGAATAAAGAATATCACTCTGGTAATTTTTCATTTCACTATCGATAAATGAGCCAGATTCCACATTGAGACTATCTAAGTCACACAATGCCTTAATTTCATCGGGTAGCCAGATATCAAAAAAATCTTTAGCCGTCTCTTTTTCACTTAAAAACTGCTTAAATACCGCGTCGTGTGGGGTTGGGGTGAATTTTTTACTCATTTTGTAATATTCGTATTTAACTTAGCAAAATATCAATGAAGAGAATTTGAAGGACTAGGTAAAAAAACCTTATCAGCCATTATTTCTTTGCTTACTTCCTCAAAATCATCAACATCAATTACATAAATTGTCGATGAATTTTTTGGCACAAAGTAAAAATTAATGGGAGAGAGGGCAAGCTCATTAGAGTTGTTGTAAATCACCTCTCCGACTTCCAGAAATGTTGATAATCCCTTATCGATAGAGTAATCGGCTGCTTCATCGTAAGTATCAAAAAATTGTGAAGAATACTGATTCTTGATATCAAATACCAAAAACGGTTTAACCTCAAATGCATTGTCTTTGTGTTTTATATTTAATTTTTTCAAATTGCGTTTTTTGATCATCTGATATTTTCACTATTTACCTAACAAATTACATTATAACAAACGAATAGGTTACATTGAATGCGTAATTTTTTTATTACATGACATTAATCCTCATGCCATCAAAATACCTCGTTAACCTCACGGGGTATTTTTTTGAAAAAACGGCAACTTATTTTTATACTGAAAATAAGCGCATGGATTTGCACAAAAATGCACAAATTTGCACAAGTTTTTGCTCATCTGAAATCACGGAAAAGAACAGTACTGGCATAGTCTAAATGGCATTGTGCAACTGCATAAAAAACGACATGTTTAGCGGGCAGGCGTGCGGGGCGATCACTGCAATTTTTGGGGTAAAATCGGATTTTTTCTACCTAAAGCAATCCAAAAAATTGATTACAGGGAATTTTAGAGAAATCGCTGAATTTTTTGATATTGCAGTTCATATATGGCTCATAAATCAATTTTAAGCTACCTGTAACGCTCTGTACGGCATTTTCGTGACATAGGTAACCCAATGGTAGCTATTTTTGATTTGGCGCGGTTAAAATTGATTACAGGCGGTTTTAAGTTTTTGATGCCGTCAGGCATGGAAGGCGACACTCAATAGTTAAATCGCCGAAGCCCGTGAAACGGTGAGAGATTGATATATTGCACGTAATTCATGCGTAGCATCCCTGCAAAGCCTATTGGCACGATATAACAGCGATGATGATGTTAATTGTCGAAGATGAGGTATTAAGACAAGGATTATTGATAATAATCCTCAATTGCAATACTGTATGTTAGTTTATTACATAAATAATTTTGTTTATTGCTACTTCTAGCCAACACCAGCCTGTTGGCTTTTTTTTGCCAGAAGTTTTAATTGACTGCATCTTTCAAAGTTTTACCCGCCTTAAAACTCGGCACGTTTGCAGCAGCAATTTTAAGTGTCTCGCCCGTTTTTGGATTACGTCCATCTCTGGCAGCGCGTTGCTTAACCTGAAAACTGCCAAAACCAACGAGTTGTACGTCATCTCCCGCCTTTAGCGCTTCTGTTACCGTTTCGATGAAAGCGTTCAGCACCTTCTCTGAATCTTTTTTGGTTAAGTCAGCTTTTTCGGCGATTTGATTAATGAGTTCTGTTTTGTTCATGTTGTGCCTGAATTAATCGATAAGTTAATCCTAGTGATGCTAGCTGTAGCAACTGAATAGTGCAATGTTTCATTGTGAATTAACTCAAAAAAATCTTTTTAATTAAAATCCCACCGCTCGCCACAAGTCTGCGTCCGAGCGTAGCGAGTGAGCAGACGAGGAAGCGGAATATCACAATTGTAAAAAAGAAATACGGTCACTCAGTAGTAACATATTTTCGGGTTCAGGGTTTTTGTTGGAGGGAAAGTTATCCACAGGTGGATGACGGTAAATAAAGGTATTTTATTTATTAAGGTAAAAGAAAGGTAAAGACCTCGGTAGGTTTTTGTTTTATTTTGAAAAAATTACTTATATGACTTCTTGTATTTACTTACATGACTTCTTATATTTATCATTTTTATTCATCTAAATTACTAATTAACTATTTGTTTTTATTCATATAAATTTTTATATTTACCATTCTTTGAGAATATATATTATTAAGTAATTATCTGTTTTTGTTTATATAACTTCTCTTTTTTATTTGTTCGCTTATTGTTTTCATTATTTTTTGTCTGATATGACTTCTTATTTTATTTAATATGCCTTCTTAGATTTAAATTTATCCCCATTCATTTTTCACAATCAAAATGATTAATGATAGTTACAATATTATCATTGTAACTAATTGAATATAAAGATTATTAAATTAATAACCCTCTTTCTGTTAGGTTAGGCTATAGGAATAAAAATAGAAAATGACTTCTTGTTATTGACAAAATGACTTCTTTCTTTAAAATAAAGGAAGTCATTTAATGGGGGCGTAATGTTAATAAAAAAGTCTCATCAGCTTGTTATGGCAAGAATGAATCTTTCTGCAAGAGAGCAAGATGTTCTTACTCTTCTAGTGAAAGCATTGAAGAAATCATTTGATGATGAGAAGTTTGGTGATGGTAATGTTCAGTACGAATTTACATTTTATGTTGATGAATTAATAGAACATTTTTCTTTATCTAGACAAGGTCTTTATCATGCTTTAGATGAAGGAACAAAAGTTATGGGTAGAATAATTGAAATGAAAGACCCATTGAAAAAAACCTTCGAAAAAGTAGTTGTTATAAGTAAAGCTGATTTTGCTGAAGGGGTTCTTTTCGTCAGAATGGATAAAGATGCCGCTAAGTATTTGTTAGAGTATTCTATGGGATTTGCTGAAATAGATTTAAATTTATTGTTATCTCTTAGAGGTGGTTATGAAAAAAGAATACTTGAGATGATCAGCAGATTTAAATCCCAAAAAGAATTTTCTATCTCATTAGGTGAATTTTGCAGATGCGTAGGATCTCATTATTCTGAATATTCAAAATTTTCAAATTTCAAACAAACGGTTTTAATAAAACCTATACGCAGAATTTTATCATCGAGTGGTTCTACATGGAAAATTAAGAAGGACTTTAAAGACGGCTTTATTATCGAAAAGAAAGGGCGTAAATATAGGGATTCAGATAAAATAATATTTAAAATTCAATATGATCATGTAGAACAAAAAATAAACAAAAACGCAATTAAAATTGATACTAAAAAACATGAAGTTCTTGATTATTTGTTGTCAAAAATAATTGATAAAACGGCAAATCAGTCGGAAGCTATAGCGTTCATTTCTATGAGTAATGAACTTAATGTGAAGTATGTTCGTGAAATTGAAGAACAAGCAAAAAAGATAGCAAAAATTTAAATTACCGCCCTACGCCAGTGCGATAACACTGACGCAGAGCTAATCCAAACCCTAACAGCAGTAGGAGTCGGACTATGCAAAATAGTACGCATATTGCACGCATAATGAAAGCGTGCGGCATATCAACAGAGCAGCTTTTGAGCTTTGCTCTCACATCAAAATACCTTACAACCCGCCAGCGTGATTACCTTCGTGGTATCGGGGGTGCAGCATGAAATCCGAAATCCATGAATTTTGTCGACGCGCAACTGTTCCTTGTGGTTTCGCGGATAGTGATGGGGAAATTCAGACTAATGCCATCATGACGGAATTATTGGCGTTGAATAAAGATATGCCTGAAATGGTGGCTTTATTAGAGAAAATCGGCACTGAAAAATCCCCATTTTATGTCATAAGCAATTTGGCGTTTGATTACAAAAAATCACCAAAACTTTGGAAAATTGATTTTATCCCTCTATTGAGTCAGGAAAATGGCTACTTAGGCACTTTCTTCCACGCTCATGAGTTCCTGTTTTTATCTCCGCTGGATTACGTCGATGGCATGCAGCCTTATACGGTCAACACGCAACACCCAAATGATTTATTCAGCCGTAGAGAGTGGCAAGTATTGTTTTTCACAATGTATCGCTTAAGCAGCAAGCAAATTGCTAGAAAGTTAGGTATTTTCCCCTCAACGGTTGAATTTTATTTGAAGGCTATCTACGGAAAAGTCAACGTTCATTCTGCTTGTCAATTAAGGGAATTTGCAAAATCCAAAGGATTTGAGCGTTATATTCCGTATGAGTTATGTAGTTTCCGTGTTGTTAGCTCGAATTATCCCTCTGAATTTTGATGTTTCTATATTATCTATTGTGGAGACATTAAAAATGAATGAATTTGAAATCAATGATTATCTTGATGTTTTGCCAAAACTTTCAAGAAGAGAAATTCAAGTTGTGGCGATGACCTGTTCAGGTTTTAATAGGAGTGAAATTGCCATTAAATTAAATATCAGCGTGCGAACAGTAGATAATCATTTGAACCATGCAATGCAAAAATATGAGTTAAATAGTTATTCTCAATTAAAGGCTCAATTCTTCTTTAATTTTTTAAGGAATTTAAAAAAATTACATTAAATTTTTAACTGAGCCGTGGCCTTATTGGTGGCAGTCTGGAGATCGGAAAACTGCCACCTATTTTTGTTTTATTTTCATCCATTCAGCCCTCTGGAAACCTCGTCCTTCAGAGGCTGTCGCAAAAGGGGTATTTACAATAAAAATAATTTAATTTTTTCTTTAAAATCAAAATATTGAAATCATTAAAAACATGATACTACCTCTTTTGCGACAGCCTCTTCAGGGCGAGGAGGAAAGAGGGAGGTAACTTTCGGTTTACTGTAAACATTTACAAACTCACATATTTTACATTATAATGTAAAAATGAAACGCGCCTATAAATATCGATTCTATCCAACGCCCGATCAGATTGAGCTTTTAGCTCAAACTTTTGGTTGCGTACGTTTCGTGTACAATTCTATCCTACGCTGGCGCACTGACGCTTACTACGAACGACAAGAAAAAATCGGTTACATTCAAGCAAATTCACGATTGACCGCCTTAAAAAAAGAGCCTGACGTACAATGGCTGAACGACGTTTCTTGCGTCCCCTTGCAACAAGTACTTCGCCACCAACAATCCGCGTTCTCTAACTTTTTTGCGGGTCGCGCCAAATATCCAACCTTCAAAAGCAAACACCGCAAACAATCTGCTGAATTTACCGCCAGTGCTTTTAAATACCATGATGGCAAGCTGTACATGGCAAAAAGTAAAACTCCACTTGATGTTCGTTGGAGTCGTGAACTGCCATCAGCACCATCAACAATCACTATTACCAAAGATGCTGCTGGACGGTATTTTGTATCTTGCCTATGTGAATTTGAACCAACCTCACTACCTATCACCACAAAAATGGTAGGTATTGATGTCGGTTTAAAAGATTTATTCGTCACTGATACCGGATTCAAATCAGGCAATCTCCGCCACACGGCTAAATATGCGAAGCGATTAGCTTTGCTCCAGCGCCGATTGAGCAAAAAGAAAAAAGGTTCAAACAACTGCACTAAAGCACGTTTAAAAGTTGCAAAACTCCACGCGAAAATAACCGATTGCCGAATGGATAACTTACACAAGTTATCCCGTAGACTGATTAACGAAAACCAAGTTGTCTGCGTTGAATCTCTGAAAGTAAAAAACATGATCCGTAACCCTAAACTGTCCAAAGCGATAGCGGATGCAGGTTGGGGTGAATTTGTGCGCCAACTGCAATATAAAGCGGAATTCTCTGGTCGTTCAGTTGTTGCCATAGATCAGTTTTTCCCTTCGTCAAAACGGTGTAGTGGTTGCGGATACACACTATCTAAATTAGCGTTAAATGTTCGTTTTTGGCACTGTCCTGAATGCGGTTCAGACCATGATCGAGACATTAACGCCGCTAAAAATATAAAAGCTGCTGGTCTAGCAGTGTTAGCCCACGGAGAGACTGTAAATCCTAAATCGCTTACTGCGACTTAGGTTCGTCTCTGTGAAGTGGGAATCCTCGTCCTTTAGGGCGAGGAGCAGTCAAAAAAGTCCAATAAGCTATTCCCGCTACTAAAATAGAATTTAAAGAGGGGATGCCAAATTTAAAAACGATGCCAACGATAGTACCCACAATACAGGCAAAAATTGCAGACCAGCCTATTAATGGAGTAGATGCATCATCAGGGAGTAAACCTTTTTCTCTCGTTTCGTCTAATATTTTTCGACTGGTTTTTAAAATAAAATAATCAACTATCATCACGCCAGCGATTGGTGGAAAAATAACCCCAAGCATGGAAAGGAAATCTACAAAGTGGTTTAAAATACCAGCCATAGACAAAGCAGTACCAGCAAATCCAACACAAACTGTGAGTTTGAAATAATCCCATTTCTTTCCAGTAAAAACTTGTAGTGCATTAGCTAATCCAAGTGATGATGAATACAAGTTAACATCATTCACCTTAATAACAGATAGTATAATTGAAGTTAGTCCGATAATTCCTGCATTACGAGTCATAATGGTCACAATATCAGCAGTATTAAGTCTATGTGATATATATATTGATATGATATTTATAATAAACTCACCGACTACAATACATAACGTTATCATCCAAAAGAGATGGTTCTGATTTTTACAATAACGACTTATATCAGGAGTTGTTAATGCAGCTACCATAAAACCTCCTGCAACTACTGTTGTAGCTTCACTTATACTTAATTGAGGTATATCTAAATAATTATAAACAATCGTATTGTTTTTAAAAATTAAGCATAAAAAAATATATAAAATAACGATAAAAAATAAAGGCACTGCTATTTTTGCTGTCCATGCTAATGCTTTAAAACCGGATGCGACTAAAAAAGTAAGAAATATACCCGAAAAAAAAGCGATTATGCCAAAATTAATTTCATAGTTTAATGCATGTAATATGCCTTCCGTAAAAATAGTATTTTGGACACCAAACCAACCAATTAAACTAATTACAATAACTAAACTTACTAATACTGAACCAATGCGTCCAAACCCACAATATCTAGCTAATAAACTAGTTGAAAACCCTTCTTTCATTCCAGCAAATCCAAGGCCAAGACTTATGAATTCTATAATTAAACTGCCTAAACATGTGGCAAGCAGAGCATTCCAAAATGTCATACTATGACCTAAAGTTGCACCTAGCATAAATTGAGGTAAAGCTGTTGCCATTCCCATTCTAACCAATGTCACACTAACTAAACTAACTCTTACTTCCTTTGGAACGCTATTAAGCGAGTAAACATCCTCCGATATTTTTCTTTTTATCATTATTTTCATCCTTTATGACTATGGGGTTGCATTAGAAAAAATAATTTTTTGGACAAAATGACATTTAATATTTTTATGTTAGTAAGAATCTCCTGATAAATACACCTACTTTTTAGGTGTACCATCTTTATTCAATTAACTATATTTATTTAGAATGAATAAATTAAACGGAGACATAAATATTATGATTAGCGAACAGAATATCATTAAACAATATTCATCTTCTCCTCAATCGTTAATATCATTTATGGAAAATAGTAAAGATCATTGGTTTATTAAAGATAAAGACTCCAAATATATTTATATGAATGAATCCGCATTAATTGATTTTAATGCGCCTCGCAATTTCAATATAGAAGGTAAATTAGATAAAGAAATTCCTTTAAAGGCTAGTCAGGAACTTTGGATGGATTTTGTAGAACATGATCAAAAGGTTATAAATGAAAATAGAAATATTTCCTCTATTGAAATACATTTTTATGGGAAAGGAAATATAGATACTCCTACTCCTCATTTTTCAGAAAAAATACCTTTTTACGATGATAAAAATAAAATAATAGGTCTTGTTTGTCATGCAAGAATTATTGATGCTCCAACATTACTGTATTACATGAATAAATTCAATCGAAGAACCATTCAATTTGACGCGCCTAATGATATTTTCACAAAAAGAGAGCTTGAAGTTATTTTCTGGGCACAACAAAGGCTCACCGCTAAAGAAATAGCGAGAAAGTTAGATATTTCTGATCAAACGGTAGAAGGACATTTAAAGTTAATTTATAAAAAAGCAGGTATTCATAGTATCTTCCAGCTTATCGAATACTGTAAACATAAAGGGCTTGATAGATATATTCCTTTTGATTTTATTCGCAAAGGGGTACAGCTTATAAATTAAGTTTATTTTATTGGATAATAATTGTTCTTAATTATATAAGATAGGATATTTAATCCAAACACTAGGGAAATATTGAAGCATAGCATTTTAATATCTTCATATTCCTATTTTCGACATTATTATAAATAGAGGCGAATCATATGTGGATATTAATTCTTACTATGTTTTCAACTCCCTATTCAACAAATAACTTTGCCAGTATTCATTCTCAAGAATTTAAAACGGAACAGGCGTGTCAGTTTGCAGTAAAGGAATTTAAAAATAATATAGAGAATGATGCTTTGAAATATCTCGATGGAAGTGCCTTTTGCATTAAAGATGAAATAAGTACAAATAAATAATAATTTGTTATTTTTAATTTAACAGAGCTATACATAAGCTGTTTATCTGCCCGTTTTATAAAAAATATCTGAATTGGTTATTTTTTAAACGAAAAATGAGTAACTTTACCTATTTTAACTCAGAAATTTTTAGGTCATCATATTGTCAACAAAGAAAAAAACAGGGAAGGAATCAATAATGTTCAAAGGGTTATCACAAAGAGGAAAAAATATTTATATCGGGGCGGAATTGAAAGACAAGCTAGATAAAATTGTACTCGATATTGGTCACTATATTGGTCGTCCCATCACTTTATCCGAATTTATTCGCTATATGGTTGAAAAATATAGCGATGAAGCAAGGAATAAACTTAAAGAAATCTTAGGAAGTGTTGAAGAAAGAAGACAGATAAAAGAAGATAAATTTTAAAATTTGATGATAATATTTAAGTTTATAAATGTTATCAACAAATAAGGAAAATGTAACGATGAAAAAAATAATTGCCGTCATATTAACTGGGTTGTTATCTGCATGTTTGTTAACGGCATGTGGTGGTGATGGTGGAGAAATAGCTGGGACGTTTAAATCTGTGAAAGATAATGAAATTTGGGTAATGACTTACGATAAAAGCCTTGATGACTATAACCAAAATATTACTCGTTTTTCTGAAGAAACAGGTGAAAAATATGGCTCAATAATAAACGCACATTTAAAACGTAAAGGGGATTGGATATCAGGACAAAAAGAAAAATACTTCATTAAAGTGATCGATAAAAACACCTTACAATTTCGTGATGATGAAGACGATATTTACAAACGAGTAGAGTAACGAATATGCAAATCGGCGTCTTTGTGTTAACGCAATTGTTTGCTCAGTGTGCGCCGAGTGTAGCGCCTGAAACATTAATGCCGTTGGTGAGTGTCGAATCCGCACAAGAACCCTTTGCTGTAGCAAATATTACAGATAACACCAGCCATTATTTTGATAAACAAAGTGACGCGGTGAAATTTTTAAACATGCTAACACGACAGGGAAAAAATTTTAGTGCAGGATTGATGCAAATTAACGCCAAAAATTTTTCAGGGTTGGGTTTAACTAATGAAACCGTTTTTGATTATTGTACGAATATAAAAGCGGGTAGCCAAATTTTGAAAAAATGTTATTTAAAAACGGCAAAAAAGGAAAAAAATGAACAGGTGGCGATTAGAAAAGCATTGAGTTGTTATTATTCAGGTAACGAAAAAAGAGGGTACAAAAAAGAAGCCAACGGAACAAGTTACATTGAACGCATAGAACTGAAATCAGTGAGGGGAAAGTCTCCCGTTGTTCCAGCGTTAATAACAGGCAATAAACAAACCAAAGAAAGTATTAAAAATAAATCTTTTTTTATGATGGATTCTGAAACAGAGGGGTGGGATATCTTTAAGGATTATTAAAAATAGGATAACAAGTTATCAATATTTTTTGTTAATAATAACCTACGGAGTGGACTGTGGTGAAAAATCATTCATCCAATTTATATTGGATTGTTTATAGCGTTGCACTTTCTTTTTTTCTGGTTTCCAATCCTGTTTTAGCCGGAGTTGGCGGATTGGTAAGTGCCACAAACTTTCTGTCTGATTTGCGAGTATGGGCTTATGGCTTTGTTGGCGTTGTGGCAGTTTGTCACATTTGCTGGAAAGTATTTCAAGCCTACACCGAAATGGATACTTGGGCTGGTGTGTTGAAAAGTTTGATGTATGCAGCGATTGCGGGAGGTTGCGTTATCGCCGCCGAAACATGCTATCGAATTTTCACGAATTAACATTAAAGCTCACAATGAGCCAGTTATACCGCTACGGCTTATTGTTTGAGAGGGGGTATTATGCGCTTGGATGACGAATATTTAACTTATAATGGTTTTAATCGTGCTATTTTATTTTGGGGTGTTCCCTTGATACCTTTTATTATTTGTTTATCACTGATAATGGTGACTTTTATTATCGGCGTGTTGTTGATGGGATTCTATGGGGTAATAGCGCCTGTCATCATCTTGGCTTTTCTACTTTTGTTAAAACAACGCTGCTCGAAAGATCCTAACGCGGGAACAGTGGATTCTTTAAAGTTTAAAGGCTTCGCGTTAAAGGGATTCAGCAATAAAATAATATTAAAAGTGATATAATGATGAAAGTAAAAACAATCAAAAAATCATTTATACCTAAATATCATTCTCATATATCAGCGGATAAGATTTTTTTAGAGAATAAAAAAATGATGGTCACTTTTCAGGTTGAAGGTATTCAATCTGAAAGTTTATCAGATGATAATATGGTTAATCTATTTAGTGCACAAAAAGATTTTTTAGCGGGTTTATGTCAGTCAGGTAATATTTACCTCTGGTCTCATTTGGTGAAAAAAAATGTGCAATTGGATGAAAGCTATCTATCTCCTGATAATTTATTTTTACAGCGTTTTTATGATAAATATGCCTCTTTATTTTCAGAAAAATCATTATTTGTCACACGCTATTATTTAACGGTTTTGACGGATTATGATGATGTCTATGAGGGAGAGGAAGCCTTAACGGATATTGTTCATCAAATTAAAACCGCCTTATCAGATTATCGACTTTCACAATTAGCGTGTAACGGCAACCATTCAGCGATGAGCGGTAGCTATTTACATTACTTGCTGAATCATTCAGAAGAAAAGTTGCCGTTACTCACCGCAACCCCTATCGCCGAGGGAATAAAAAATAGCCAGTTCTATTTTGGTTATGATGTATTAGAAATAAAATCAAATGATTCTGATAAAAACACATTTTGCACTAATTATGTTGTAAAGGATTTTCCGAGAACCACAAAACTCGGGCAATGGAATTTTCTGTTGGCGCAACCTTACGAATTTATCGTGACGCAATCTTTTATTCCTGAAACACCGATAAAAAGTAAGAAAAAAATAGAGCAACAATTAAATAAAATGGCATCCGTTAATGATGCGGGAGTGACACAACAGGAAGAATTACTGATAGGTCAAGAGTCGATTATTAATCAGGAAACCTTGTTCGGGTCGTATCATTGTGTTATGTCTGTTTTTGGTGATACACCTAAAGACGCACAACAAAACGGCACTAAATTAGCCTCCGAATTTGTCACACAAGGGCGAGGATTTCGTTTTATAAAAAGTACCTCTGACGCCCCTTTTGTGTATTTTTCACACTTGCCGATGTCAAATAACCGCCCGTTAGCGTCTAATCGAACACTGACAAATTTTTCTTGTTTGATGCCCTTCCATAATTACAGTTACGGTAAAAAAAGCGGTAATCCGATTGGTGATGGGTCAGCGATTATGCCATTAAAAATGGTAACAGAGGGGATGTACTATTTTAATACGCATTACTCTGATCCACATAGAGATGTGACAGGTCAGAAAATAGCCGGTCACGCCTTGATTTTGGGCGCAACGGGGACGGGTAAAACCACGTTTGAATGTTCAGCCGCGGGATTTTTACAACGTTTTGATCCGTATTTATTTGTTATTGATTATAACCGCTCAACTGAATTAGCAGTTAGGGCGTTTGGGGGCGCTTATTTTTCTTTGGTTGAGGGGCAATTTTCAGGTCTTAATCCGTTTCAGATTGGCAATGCAGACGATAGCGATTTAATGTCTTTTTTAAAGGGTTGGGTTAAGCGTTTAGCGGTTAATAATGATGGCTCTGATTGTAATGACTACGAAGCCGAAGAAATAGACAGAGCAGTTGATATGGTCATGAAATTACCTTTATCAGAACGGCGTTTTTCTGCATTACAACACCGCATACAGCGTGAAGATTTGCATATGAAATTAGCCAAGTGGTGGGACGAAGGGGCGTTATCGTGGGCGGTAGATAGCCCAGAAAATGCGTTTAATCCGTATGGATATAAAAAAGTGGGCTTTGACACAACGGCTATTTTGGAAAGTATCGGCGGTAAAGATCATCCAGCTTGTGAAGCGATTCTTTCCGTGTTTTTTTTTTATAAAAAACGGATGCAACATGACGGTCAATTAATGTTGACGATTGTTGAGGAATTTTGGAAACCCGCTAACTATCCAATGACGCAAGAGCTAATCAAGGAATCACTGAAAGCTGGAAGAATGAAGGGTGAGATGATGTGGTTAACCAGTCAATCACCCGAAGATGCCATTAACTGTGCGATTTGTTCAGCAATAGTACAGCAAACGCCCACAAAAATATTTTTACCTAATCCTGATTTGATTTTTGATTCCTATATAAAAGTGGGATTGACAGAAAAAGAATGTCGGGCATTGAAGGCATTATCGTTAGAAAGTCGAACCATGTTAATTAAACAATCGGGATCATCAACGTTTGTGAAAATGGATTTATACGGATTTGATGATTTTCTGCCTGTCATATCAGGGTCAAAAGAGGGAATACAACTGTGCGAAAAAATCAGACACGATTTAAACAGTGATAATCCAGATGATTGGATTAATCCTTTCCTTAAAGGGCTAAAGATAAAAAATACAATCATAGAAGAAGTTGAAAGTGATAATCCTGATATCTGGTTTCCTGTATTGATGCAAAGATTGGGATATAAAAACAAGCATAGCGTATGAATAAATTAATCATAGTCAGTTTTATCAGTTTCAGTATGGTCAATTTTTCCACTTATGGGAGTGGGGTTCCTGTTTTCGATGGGGCAGCGATTGCTCAGGCTGTCGCTTTAGTTGAAAAAGCGAATGCACAAATTAAAGAATTACAAGATCAGGTGCAAACGGCTAAATCTCAATTAGATGCATACAAGCAAGAAGTGATTGATACAAAAAAACGCCTTGAGGGTTTTACCGATTACTCCGCTATTTTTGGTAGTGCAGAAGCCTATATGCAAGATTTTTGGGATGATTTAAATAAGGATTTAAATGCAGCGGATATTAGAAAGTTTGCGGATAAATACGGCTTTAATTTAAACGATTATGTACGGATTGAAAAAGAGTATAAAAACAAGTTTCAACAAGTTGAAAAATACAAAGCGCTCGAAAAAAGCATGACAGCACATTCTCGCCGTTTAGGTGAAGCGCAAAAAGCGTTTAATCATGCTAAAACGCCTCAACAGCGTGAGGAGTTACTTAACAACATCATCCTTGAGTCGAATGTTTTGCAAGCGCAAATAGCGCAAACGAATGCAAACATTCGGAAAATGGAAAAAGAACAGAAACTAAAAGAAGAGGCTGCGGTAAAAAAATATTTAGACGCTAATTTTTCGCTATAAAGAGGTTTTAACATGTCGGATAGTACAGGATTTGAGAAAGGCGCTCATTTTGAGATTGCACAACCGATGTTTGATGAGTTATCAAGACTCATAAAGGAAAGTGTGGCAAGCAATTTTCAATCGATTATGCAAGTGATAGCCCCTTTGTTTGGGGCGTGCATGGTGTTGTATGTGGTTTTTTTGGCATGGGAAATCATGTACAGCGAAAAAAACAACATCATGATGGAATCAATTAAAACCTTAGCGGTGTTTGCTATTGTTTGCACGTTAATGACCGTAGGCGGTATGTATCTCACCAGTATTGTGCCATTTGTGCAAAGTAGCGGTCAGGAAATCGCAGGCAAGATTATTGGGACAGACGGGCAAACGACAGGTAAAACGATTGATACGTTAATTAATAGTCTGATTAATATGGGTTATGAACAGTATCAAACATTTAAAAAAACAGATGGGATACTTGACTCAATGACTGCATTGTTTACGTTTATAGCGAAAGCCCTTATTTTATTAGTATCAGGATTGGGCTTTGTGGTGGTTTGCGCTTCCTATCTTTTACTGTCTGAAATGATGGTAGGGATTTTATTATCCATTGGGGGAGTATTTATTGCGTTTGCTGCATTCCCCGCAACCCGTCAAATGTTTACCGCATGGGTAGGCAGTTGTCTTAATTATATTTTCCTTAATATCGCCTATGCGTGTTTGTTTAAAATTATGCTGGACTACATTAATTCTAATGTCAAGGTAGAGAAAACGAATAGTATTTGGGGGGTGATTAGTGTTGCGTTGATTTTCATTATCGCAAAATTCCTGTTATCGCAAATTTCTACGTTAGTGAGCACCTTAACAGGGGGGGTTGGGATTAACGGATTAACCAGTGCAGTCGGCAACTTTAATAAGTCGATGATGAATACCGTGGGATTGGGTCAAGGCAGTGCAGCGAGGCAATCACTAGGTAAAGCGGGTAAAAGTTTAATGCAAAACGGGCTTGTGGGTACAGCAAAAAATGCAGCGAGTGCGGTTAAAAATTGGGGTAACTCAAACGGAAACATCAAGGGCGGTTAAAATGAAAATGAAAAAAATAAGCGTACTGACTTTTATGATGATTTTTTTGATAGGTTGTTCATCAACAAATCCGCCAGAAGCCCCGAAAGCGAGAGGTAAATGGGAAGTCATTAATTCCACAATTGAAGATATTTCTAAAGGATTTTAGCGATGGTGAAAAATAGAGAACAAGACGTCTTCTTTGAGCAATCAAAAAAGATTGCCAGTAAAAATGCAAAAGAGAAAGAACAGGACAAACAGACAGAAAAACGCATCTTTGCTGCGGTTAAAGCCTTTGAACATGATAGAAGTACTGAGTTTAAAAAATCGCTTAAAACGACTCGTCTATTATTAGGGGGTGCATCATTATTATGCGTTTTACTCGGCGTCGCCATCGCCTGTCTTGCGCCGTTAAAGCGCGTTGAGCCGTTTCTTTTACGCGTTGATAATGCTTCTGGCTATGTTGATGTAGTAAAACCTTTCACAACAGAGACGGTTATGTACGATGAAATTATCTCTCGCTTTTTCTTATCTCGTTTTGTAAGTAATCGTGAAGCCTACGATTGGTTTACGATCCAAAACATGAGTGATAATGTTGAATTAATGGCATCTAATGCGGTATTTAGTGAATATAATAATATGATCACTGGTGATTTTTCACCGCTTAAAAAATTAAAAAAAGCAAATAGAATTCTGGTAAGAGTAAAATCAGTTACTTTTTTAGATGAAAATACGGCGCAAGTCAGGTTTGTTAAAGCCATTACGGATAATGACGGTAAACCGACAACAGGCTATGTGCCTACTTCTTGGATTGCCACCATTAAATTTATCTATAACGGTAAAAAAATCAAAACGGAGTTACAAAGACAAATTAATCCTTTCGGTTTGGAAGTCCTTTCTTATCAGGTTGATCCAGAGGTAAGTAAAAATGTCGCTAACTAAAACTAAATATTTTGCGGTATTTATTGGATTGCTTGGCCTTATAGGGAATGCTAAGGGGGCAATTTTGCCTAAATCGGGCGGATTTGACAATCGGGTACAGGAAGTCACCTATAATCCTGATGATGTGACGATAATTCGAGCAAAGGCGGGGGCTGTCACGCTAATACAGTTTGAAGATAGTGAATTTGTTAAAGGCGATAGTGCAGGGTTAGGCATTGGTGATCCTTTGGCATGGAATATTACGGTTAAAGGTAATAATGTATTTTTGCGTCCTGTTGCGGAACAACCCGATACAAACATTATTATCGTAACCAATAAACGTACCTATTCATTATTGCTCATAACGGCAAAAAAAAATCCCACTTTTATTTTGCGTTTTTTATATCCTAAACCCTTTAGACAAACGGTATTTTTTGGGGAAAAACAAGCAAAATTCCCTTGTGGTCAGGGTAATGTGGTGAATTTGAAATACGAGGTCAGAGGTAGCCAAAAAATTAAACCGAATGCCATTTGGGACAACGGACTGCATACCTGTTTTAGATGGAACCATTCAGTCGATTTACCGATTGCTTTTCGTATTTTGCCCGATGGGAATGAACAGTTAGTTAACTATCACATGGAAAAAAATGTGATGGTTGTACACGATGTTTCACCTGAGTTTATTTTACGGTTGGGTAATGAAGTGATGGAAGTAAAAACAAAAAACAATATACCACGCACTTACAATGACAAAGGGACAACCACAAGACAGACGCGTTTTGAAAAAGAATAAAGGTGAGATATGACGGATAAAGACAAAAACAAGAATCAAGATGATAATTTTATCGTTCATCAAAATGAAATTATTGACAATGATAATGAAGATGTAAAGGCGTTAGATCGCAACCTTATTCATTCAGCCAATAAACGAGGGTTAAATAAAAAAGTTAAAGCATTTTTAGCCTTAGTGAGTTTTGCGGTGGTGGCTATTTTAATGTTAATAATTGGTGGGCACCTCGAAAAACCTAAGCCGAGTTTGATTTTGCTGATAAAGTTATCGGAAGCTGGTCTACTGAGCTAACCACCATGAAGAAACGCAGCGCCATTAAGAATGACCTCTTTGCAAACCAGTATCACCAACAGACGATCGACAAGT
>NZ_NHNG01000461.1:0-3036 GCF_002287155.1 Arsenophonus sp. ENCA | reverse complement strand
AGCACCCACGACAGTCAGCATTTCGAAAGGGTCATTGACAAGGCCAACACCAATCGCAATATCTACGCCGACCGAGGCTATCCCTCTGCGGAGCGGGAAGCTTGGCTGAAGGCAAACGGCTATAGGAGCCAGATTCAGCGTAAAGGCCATCGAAACAAACCGTTGTCCAAGACTCAGCAAGGGCGAAACCACAGGATTGCAAAGACTAGGGCACGGGTTGAACATGCATTTGCGGCGATGGAACAAATGGGTAGAAAACTGATCCGCACCATTGGACAGGTGCGCGCTAATTTTGCCATGACGATGATGGCAGCATGTTACAACCTAAAGCGGTTGGCGTACTTCCAGAGCGCGTGCATCGTGGCTTTCTGACGCCCAGAATGGGTCAAATGGCCCTAGCCAGGGCAATGTGCGATAGAATCAGTAGCGTGATAATCAAAAAAAATCTAATTATTTAGAATGAAAGCCAAGGGTTAATTGAAAATCTTGAGTTTTTCGAGGTGCCCATAAATAGATAATAAAAACGACGCTTATCAAGCAAAATTACGATAAAATAATGATTGATTATTCATGTTTTAGGCCTAGCCGGAAAAAACGCAATCAGTTAAGATCAAATTATTGTTCAATTTTTATGGGAATTAGATCCTTACTATGTCTCAAGTCGCGAAAAAACTTTTGGTAACCTGTGCGTTACCTTATGCTAACGGTTCAATACACCTTGGCCATATGTTAGAGCATATTCAGGCCGATATTTGGGTTCGTTATCAACGAATGCGCGGCAAGCAGGTTTACTTTATTTGTGCCGATGATGCCCATGGCACTCCAATTATGCTAAAAGCTCAGCAATTAGGTATAACGCCTGAGGAGATGATTAGTAAAGTAAATCAGGAACATCAACACGATCTTGCTGATTTTGCCATTAGTTATGATAATTACCATTCAACTCATAGTGTAGAAAATAAAACATTATCTGAAAAAATTTATTTAACACTAAAAGAGAGTGGCTATATCAAAAACAAAACTATCTCGCAGCTTTATGATCCTAAGCAAGGTATGTTTCTACCCGATCGCTTTGTTAAAGGGGGTTGCCCAAAATGCCATGCCGATGATCAATACGGTGATAATTGTGAGGTCTGTGGCGCAACTTATAACCCAACAGAGCTTATCAATCCCCACTCGGTTATTTCTGGTGCAACGCCTGAAATGCGTGAAACAGAGCATTTTTTCTTTGATTTACCCGCATTTAGTCATATGCTACAAAGTTGGACACGCTCAGGGGCTTTGCAACCACAAGTGGCAAATAAAATGCAAGAGTGGTTTGAAGCGGGTTTACAGCAATGGGATATTACTCGTGATGCCCCTTACTTTGGTTTTGAAATTCCTAATGAGCATGGCAAATATTTTTACGTCTGGTTAGATGCTCCTATTGGTTATATGGGGACATTTAAAAATCTATGTGACAAACAACCCAATATTGATTTCGATAGTTATTGGCACAAAGATTCTACTGCTGATCTTTACCACTTTATCGGTAAAGACATTGTCTACTTCCATAGCCTATTTTGGCCAGCAATATTAGAAGGTAGTGGTTATCGTAAGCCTACCAATATCTTTGTTCACGGTTATATCACTGTAAATGGCGCAAAAATGTCCAAATCACGGGGTACTTTTATTACCGCGCGCGCCTATTTAGATCAGCTGGATGCTGATTGTTTACGTTACTATTATGCCGCTAAGCTTTCTTCCCGCATTGATGATATTGACCTTAACTTAGAAGACTTTGTCCAACGGGTAAATAGTGACATCGTGAATAAAGTTGTCAACCTCGCGGCTCGCAATGTTGGATTCATCAATAAACACTTTGATGGTAAGTTATCATCGCAACTTGCAGCTCCTGAGCTTTACCAGCAATTTATTGCCGCAGCAGACAAAATTGGTCAACAATTTTGTCATCGTGAATACAATAAGGCGATTCGTGAAATTATGTTACTTGCCGATCTAGCCAATCGCTATATCGATGAGCAAGCACCCTGGGTAGTCGCTAAACACGAAGATCGCGAACAAGATTTACATGATATCTGTTCGATGGGTATCAATTTATTTCGCGTGCTAATGACTTATTTAAAACCTATATTACCGAGACTCACCAATCGGGCAGAAACTTTTTTAAATATTTCACTAAACTGGGATGATATTAGCGACCCTTTGCTAAATCATGAAATTACGCCATTTAAAACCTTATTCCAGCGAATTGAAATGAACAATGTAACCGCTATGTTAGCGGCATCTAGCGAAAATATAACGGCGCAAACAATGACTAATCAACAAGATTGCGAAAATTCTTTCCAAGATGTCATCAGTTTTGATGACTTCAACAAAGTCGACTTACGAGTTGCTTTAATTAAGCAAGCTGATTTCGTCGAAGGCTCCGATAAGCTGCTAAAACTCCAATTAGATTTAGGTGATAGCAGCCGACAAGTTTTTTCTGGTATTCGCGCGGCTTATCCTGATCCGAAAGTACTTGAGGGGCGCTTAACGATCATGGTCGCTAATTTAGCGCCACGAAAAATGCGTTTTGGCGTTTCAGAAGGGATGGTATTAGCCGCCTGTCCTGGTAACAAAGATATCTTTCTATTAACTCCAGATACTGGTGCCAAGCCCGGTATGCAAGTAAAATAGATTAACAATAAAAAAACATTAAATTAAAATGGCGACAATCGCATTAATCGCATTTTCGCCATTTTAATCCCAGTGACTACACCAGCCTAGCACATTAAGTGGGCTAATTGTATTATCAGTATGTTTTGTTATAGGACTGGTATTATGGAAAACCTTGTGTTTTAGTAAAAGCCCTCTGGGCACCTCGAAAAACCTAAGCCGAGTTTGATTTTGCTGATAAAGTTATCGGAAGCTGGTCTACTGAGCTAACCACCATGAAGAAACGCAGCGCCATTAAGAATGACCTCTTTGCAAACCAGTATCACCAACAGACGATCGACAAGTTGGGTGACCCGCTGGTCAAGATCGAAACCTGTA
>NZ_NHNG01000186.1:0-3039 GCF_002287155.1 Arsenophonus sp. ENCA | reverse complement strand
AGGCAAACGGCTATAGGAGCCAGATTCAGCGTAAAGGCCATCGAAACAAACCGTTGTCCAAGACTCAGCAAGGGCGAAACCACAGGATTGCAAAGACTAGGGCACGGGTTGAACATGCATTTGCGGCGATGGAACAAATGGGTAGAAAACTGATCCGCACCATTGGACAGGTGCGCGCTAATTTTGCCATGACGATGATGGCAGCATGTTACAACCTAAAGCGGTTGGCGTACTTCCAGAGCGCGTGCATCGTGGCTTTCTGACGCCCAGAATGGGTCAAATGGCCCTAGCCAGGGCAATGTGCGATAGAATCAGTAACGTGATAATCAAAAAAAATCTAATTATTTAGAATGAAAGCCAAGGGTTAATTGAAAATCTTGAGTTTTTCGAGGTGCCCTTTATTGGCAAAAATTGGATCAGATAACTATTAAAAGAATAAATTCGCTAATTAAAGATATAAAAAGAGAGCCATTTAGCGGCATAGGAAAGCCAGAACCATTAAAATATAATTTAACAGGTTTTTGGTCTAGAAGGATAACAGATGAGCATAGATTGGTTTATAGGGTTACTGATAAAGGGCTAGAAATAGCCTCTTGCCGATATCACTATTAACATAGCGTTTAAAAATCCGTCAAAAAAACGGAGTTGTCATCCTGTAAACTATTTATGCGGTTAACTATTATCAATAAAAATAAAACCACCAGGTTAGATATTCCAATCTATCAATGTCTCACATAGTTTAAAAACGTAAAAAACATTTTTAAATTTCGTGCTGTTGCAACTACTCATATTAAATAAGAGTGTAAAAAATCGATTCCAAGCAAAAACACTGATGATGTTGGCACTGCGTAACATCGCTTATAATTGTGTCCAGTCTTCGATTCTTAACCCCTCAACTCTTTCAAACTCTCTAGTGTTGTTTGTTACTACAACAAGCCCTTTGCTTCTTGCATGGGCGGCTATATGTAAATCATTGTCACCAATGGGTTTTCCTTTTTTTTCAAGATTAGCCTTTATATCACCGTAATGAAATGCAGCTTGTTCGTCATAAGGTAAAACAGTTAATCGAGAAACAAAGTCATTAACTGTTGCTAAATTTTTAGCAGAGTTAATACTTTTTTCAGCACCAAAAATTAGCTCTGCAAACGTTATCGCAGATATAGCCAGTTGATTAGTATGTTGATTGAATTTAGGCAATAGCGATATGGGTTTCCGTTTAATCGTAAATATAACGATATTTGTATCGAGTAAATATTTAATCAAAGGATTCTCTTTCGCTTGTTATCTGTTCAGTTCTGTTTGATAAAAAATCATCCGTTACAGACTGCTCTGATAAGAAAAAACTATTCCATGCGTTTTGTACAGGAGAAATGATGCGCTCTTTACCCTTCACTCGAACAATAACGTCTTTAACATCATCAGGAAAACGTGTGTCTGCTGGCAGTCGAACATTTTGAGTTCGATTGCTCATAAAAACTTTACCTTGCTGGATCATAGTTCACACCCTCCTAATGTTTGCCATATAGCATCAGTATATAGCAAACATTAAGATACACGCAAGAGCAGACAAACGATAGAATATTTTTTCATACAGCCCCCCCTTAATTAAGTATTAGCTCTGTTTTTTTCTGCACTTTATTAGCCCAATTTTCGGAGTTACCGCAATCGTTTTCTGCAACCACTAGCCGTAACACTCTGCTGTAAACACTCGCACTGACGATGTGCTTGACGCTGTTCAGATACCCGTAGAGTGCGTCAGTCACAATTACATCGTCTGGACTCATGGTTTGACCGCAAACCCGACTGCGGATCTGAATAATGTCGCTTACTACGCTCATACATTCAGGACAGCTTTGCTTGTAGGCGGTCAAATCCTTGTAGGTATACCCCTTTGTACCTTGTTTTTGGGAATAGTCTTCTACAGTTGCTGACCCGATGCCAGCGCAAAGGAGAATGAAAAGTAGAATTAATTTTGTCTTTTTCATTTTCATTTCCGTGCGAATTAATTGGTCTTTGTGGCATTTAAATAACGAATGTCTTTTTCAATCTGCTGTTCGGCAGTATCTAATACCTTTTCCAGTTCTTCCGGCGTTTTGGCTTGCAATACATCTTGCATTTTTTCTTCCAGCAACATGCTTTTTAGTATGCGCGTACCTACCATCAGCATGTTGGTGTAAACTTCTATACGGCTGTTCTCGTCTCCATCACACAGACAATCCAGCATATCCAGCACCCCCTGATACATCAGCGATTCTTCATGCGTTGTGATCCCTAACGGTGCAAGGTAAGTCGCTATGTGGGATGCCTCTTGCAGCTTTGACCGTGCTTTTACTAGTGCAAACGACAGCATCGCTTGTTCACGTAGGAATTGACGTTTCTCCACCTCGCCAGCGTTCATATTCTCCTTTTTTAACGCAGCCCGAAACTCCTGTTCAAAGCCCTTAAACGTAGCTCTTACCCGTTCCCGTAAAAAGTCAACTTCTTCACTGATGAGGGGCATGTCAGTGAGATGGGTTGGCGTGTATTGCGCGATGAGCGCTTTAATATCGACTTTTCTGCCGTCAGATACCGCATACTCGATATTTTGGGTAATCATCATGTAGTGCTTAACCATTTTTCTCAGTACGAGATTTCGCTCAATCAATTCTTGTGATGAAGCAGTATGAGCATTAAATGATTCTGTCTTTTTCATTTTTAAATGTCCTTTTTTAACAGTTACATTTTCCCGTTTGCTTACTGTTGGAATGAAAAGTTAAGATAATGTTTTTTACGTTTTCTGACTTTGTCAGACGGTTCGTTAACTAGGCTGACTATTCGATATACTGCCAGTGGGATCACTGCTCTTTCGCATCGTCAGGCTGGTTTGGTACTTCTAATTCTGTATCGGCTTGCACCGCAGACGCAACTTCTTAGTAAGCGTCATTGGAACCACACAGTGCGCTGCTGCGTGGTTTAAGGTAAGGTGATTTTCCAGGGTAGTAGTGCGTTCCAGTCGATATCCTCATCTGGGTATTTTAGCGCCGTCAGCAGCGCCAAAAG
>NZ_NHNG01000787.1:0-3044 GCF_002287155.1 Arsenophonus sp. ENCA | reverse complement strand
TACTGTATTTGGTAAAGATCAGAAGTCATTCTTACTGACTCTAGCGGATAAAGCTACCAAGCAGATTATTATCCGCAAGTTACCGAATAAACGCGCTGATACTGTTGTAGATGCTTTCCGTGACATTGTAGCAAATACCTTCTGTGACTTTAAAACTTTGACGGCCGATAACGGTTCTGAGTTCTCCATGCATAAACAGATAACTGAGATCACCGGTGCTAATGTCTTCTTTGCCAGGCCTTATCACTCATGGGAGCGTGGTTTAAATGAACACAGTAACGGACTTATCCGCCGTTTTTACCCAAAAGGAACGGACTTCAACTCAGTTACGGACAACGAGATTGCAGAACTTGAGCACATACTTAATACTCGGGGACGAAAATCGTTGGGCTATTTTTCTCCAAATGAAGCATTTTTAGCTCATCTAATGGCTGCATAACGTTTTATGGGTTTGTTGCGTTTCGACTGGGAATGGGCCGACAGTAACAACACGACCAAGGGCAATTTCTTTTGCTAAAATTGCACCGCCAATATCCATTTGTGACATTAGCCATCCGCCGAATATATCACCATTAGCATTTGTATCGGCCGGCATTGCTAATGTACGGAGAACTAGTTCTCCTTGTGGTAATTGTTGTGTCATGAAAAATTTACTTCTGTTATTTGCCACAATATACCTGCTGGAAGTAGGTATCCGTTGGTATCATATCAATTACTTTTGTTCTTTAGGCAGATGTTTATAGATATACACCATGCTAAGTATTGTAAATATTAGTGTGACCGCGGTCAAACCAAAAACTTTAAAGTTAACCCAGACATCCTGAGGTAGCCAAAAGGCAACATAAATATTTACTAGCGCACAGATAGCAAAAAAGATTGCCCATGATAAATTTAATTTATGCCAAATCTCATCAGCTAAATGGATCTCTTTACCCAGCATTCTCTGGATTAATGGTTTTTGGGTAAAATATTGGCTGACTAACAGTGCTAATGAAAAAATAGCGTAAATAACTGTCACTTTCCATTTAATAAAAAGATCACTGTGGAAAATCAACGTCAGTCCACCAAAAATGATCACGATGACTAAAGTAATTAACGAACTTTTTTCAATTTTTTTGTAGATAAGATAAATGGCCAGCATAGATAAAGCGGTGGCAATCATTAATGCGCCAGATGCGTAAAAAATATCTACTTTTTTATATACAATAAAGAAAACAATGAGAGGAATAAAATCTAATAGTTGTCTCATGAGGGCGCTTATCCTGATCCTTTTCGAGTAAATATGAAATTTTATAATTATTTGATTAATAAATTATAAAATATCCTATTGCCAATTTGTTTTATATTATATTACCTTATTTGATAATAATGTTACACAGTTAGTAGGTGTATATTTTTATTGATAAAATTATCTACTGAGCAATAAAACTCACTATTAATATATTGAAGTAATTAACTTGTTATTAGGAATACAGTGCAATTTTCAGTCAGCACGTTGGTTCTGTAATTAATGTTTAATTGTTTAAGTTAATAGTAAATTTTTACCACGCCATCTAATGGTAAATAATAGCCGTGGTATTTTTATCTGGTTAATTTGTTGTTTTTCCAACTAACATGTAAAGGCGGAAAAAATAGATCAATGTAAAAGAGGTAAGTAAATTATTCAATGTAAAAGAGATAATATTATTCACCATACTCGGTAAAAAACGAAATTGTCCAAGTAGCATAGTGAGTAACATTTGCAATGCTAGCCAAAGTAATAAAATTACTAGAATTAACCACCAATGACGAAATGCTATTTTCCAACTTTGACTCATGGCTCGTAGCGGCATAATATTTTTGACGGTTATTAAGATGATGGGTGATAAGGAAAAACCGATAGCTAAAATGATACCGGGTAAGATGAATAGCATAAAGCCAAAATAAATTATAATTGTGCATATAACTAATAAAATTAACATGTTAGGTAATATACGTAACGAAAGCACAAAAGCTTGCCATGCACTGATGTTATTGCCGGTACTGAGTTCTGACAAATAAGTAACTACTGAAGAAACTAATAATATTAATCCGATAAAAACCGCAGCCAATGAGAGTAGTGAGACTCTCATCATTATCGATTTTTCTTCATCAGATAATTGACTTACCCAGGTTAAAAGTGAAGTTGAGTCATTTTGACCACCAAGGGTTTTGACAATGGTTGCCATTTCATCGATGGGAACCAGAAAGTAATAAAGTATTAGACTGATTGTAGCTGAAATGAATGACAGGATAAAAAGGCCGCTCAGCTGATTTTTAAAAAAATTAAAGCTATCGCTGATAAGTGAGTTGGCCGTAATGGACATGAAAACTGCTCCTATAACTGGTTTTTATCATCACATTTTAATTGTATATTGTAACTGACAGTGAAGAGAGCGTATAGCTTTTCTATGGTAAAGCTATTGCTATATCAGTAAATTTTGTGGTTATTCTATAAGTAAGAATAAAACACTAAAAATAGAGTGATATTTATATTATAGTAATTTTGAGTATAACAATATAATGATTGGCTTTAATAATTGATATGATAATGACTTTATGGTGATAAAAGCGATTATTTTATTATCTGATTTGAGGACCTAATGGCGATAAATTATATTTATTTCAGCCCCTATATTGGGGCTGAAAAGTAAAACAATCATCGTATTTTCATCGAATCAATGACTGACTGTACACCTGCTACACCTTGTGTTACTTGAATTGCACGCTGAGCGTCGGCACGCGAACTGACAAAACCGCTCAATTGCACACGACCTTTAAATGTTTCAACATTGATTTGCGTTGATTTCAAGTTTTTTTCTGCCAATAATGCTGTCTTCACTTTAGGGCACCTCGAAAAACCTAAGCCGAGTTTGATTTTGCTGATAAAGTTATCGGAAGCTGGTCTACTGAGCTAACCACCATGAAGAAACGCAGCGCCATTAAGAATGACCTCTTTGCAAACCAGTATCACCAACAGACGATCGACAAGTTGGGTGACCCGCTGGTCAAGATCGAAACCTGTA
>NZ_NHNG01000358.1:0-3054 GCF_002287155.1 Arsenophonus sp. ENCA | reverse complement strand
ATTTGAAAACACCTTTGTTTTATATTTTTTTCTCTCAACCCATACTGCAACATCGAATTTTAATTTAGCGACATCAATACCCACTGAGGTTTTGATCATGGTAAATTCTCTCATGAAAAACAGATAATTGAATATATCGTCCTAACCTTCCTTATAAATACGTGCTCGTAGCACAAGATACCGTTCGGTTTTGAAGACGATGATGAATATGTCACCAGGGTTTAATCTGAGGTACAAGCTCTAAGCTTAAGGCAGCGTACAAACTCACCGGTAACATCCCAATGATCAGTTGGGGATCATTAACCTTTGACAGTCAATGATCAAGATATAAGAACAGCGTAAAATTTACTTCAATCACCGAAACACCCTTATTTCACTATTAAGCAACACGCTTTACGTGTTTTGGCAATCAATGTATCATCGGCAATTAGTACACAAGGGCTTTTTTTGTCTATAGAAGGTTCAACTAATCGCCATAGGTCTTTAGGGCGGAAACATCTACTTTTTAACCATCGGCTAACCGTGTCATGAGATAAAGGCGATGGGCTGACTTCTGATAACGCCAAACTAGAGTATCTTACACTGCTTACTTGCAAGAATATTTTATAGATATCTTTAATGCATGGATAACCGGACAAAATATGAACATCCTGATTTTTTCTTGTTTTTAAATTTATACTTCTTTTTTTAGAGACTGCGAAACTCGTGATTGTTAAAGATTTTGAACATTTAAAGAACAAGATCTATCAAGTTCCTGATTCGCAATTTGCCTTAGTCAAATCGATTGCTAATATGATTTTAGGGGACGATTAAATGAGTGATAAAAGAAAGAAAATCATTGTACATATTCATCCAGATTCCTTCAAAGAAGACCAATTCGCCGATGAAATGCTTGATCAACAGTTAATCAAAAAAGGCGATTTTCTGAGGAAATGTTTCTTATCAGGCTTGGCTTTGCATTTAGCTGATAATCGATTGCCCAATATGATCTCCTGTCTATTAGATGAAAATTTTAATCTTGAACAATTGCATAACGTTTTGGCTTTGATCTCAAAGTCAGATAGCCCTACAAAAAAAGAAAATATTTCAGAAGAAAAAAAAGTTTTAGATGAAATCAAAAATAACTTGTTGATTGGGTGACATCAGAAACCGAGCAAGGATGTCGCCGCTAATGGCGGCTCAGCTTATATTTTCCTACAGGTTGTTAAAAGCATAGTGAAAAAAAGCGTATCGCTTAAATAGATTGAATTCCGCACAGAAATAATATTTATCCATCTCATTAAGTTGAATTTTGAAGGACTCCCTTACTGCCCGATGCCAGCTTGCCATACGCCCATTTTTAGGGGACGGCAAGCCTTCAAGTGGCTTTCGCGGCATATCCTCGCCACACGTGGCTCCGGTATTCCACGTTCCACTTGACCCCAAATGGTCAATGGCTTCGTGACATCGGGCAGTAAGGGAACGGTGACGTGGGGTCACCTCCTGCTGTCCCACTAAATAGGAGACACTCCAAATGTCCCGATTTATACAAGGCGACAGCCTGAAAATTATGTCAACTTTTCCTGATAATGCAATCGATTTTATTCTCACCGATCCGCCCTATTTGGTTGATTACACCGACAGATCAGGGCGCACAATTGCCAACGATAAAAATGACGAATGGTTATTGCCCTCCTGTCAACAAATGTTTCGCGTATTGAAACCAAATAGTTTGATGGTCAGTTTTTACGGCTGGAATCGGGTTGATAAATTTGTTGATGCTTGGAAAAAATCCGGCTTTCGTATTGTTGGTCATCTCGTTTTCAAGAAACGTTATGCATCAAAAACTGGGTTTTTTGGGCACAGCCACGAAAATGCTTATCTGCTGGCGAAAGGCCGTCCCGTGATGCCCGTCAAGCCAATGAAAGACGTACAGTCATGGAAATATACAGGCAATCTTTATCATCCGACACAAAAGCCTGTTAGTAGCTTACAACCGCTCATAGAGTCTTTTACGCAACCTAACGCAATTGTACTTGATCCGTTTGCGGGTTCTGGCTCTACCTGTATCGCTGCTGTGCTTTCAGGACGGCGTTACATCGGTATTGAGCTTATTGCTGAATATCATGCCATTGGTCAACAACGTATTGCCGCTTTGCGTGCTTGTCGTGCAGCCTAAAGAGGAAATCAAAATGAATTATTCGGGTCATGAAGTGCTACGAAAAGAGGTGGCTTTACTCGTTGAGAAAATGGATATGTTTTATATCCAACTTTTCGAGTTTGAGCGGAAATATTTATATAACTCTGATGAACTTACCGAACGTTTAGCGGCGCAACTGATGAAGCCGATTAAAAATCAAATGCAAGCGATTTATAAACAAGTCATTGCGCTGGACAGTGCTTTTAAAGATTAATTGTAGTAGCTCAGACTTGATCTGACAGTTACCGGTTATTTATACAGTATCTGTCAGGCTAAATTTGATTTAAATCTTTTTCTCTCCAAATTTGTTTTCCATCGTGTAAAGTTGCTATGGGTGTTCGACCGCAACACATTTTTCCTTGATGAGTACGCTGGTTATTGTATTCCTCTAACCATTTATCTAAATCAGTTTGTAATTCCTCTAAATTACCGTAGATTTTCTTACGAAAAACTACCTGGTAGAACTCTTGTAATACGGTTTTATGAAAACGTTCACAAATTCCATTAGTTTGAGGCGAGCGTGCCTTAGTTTTTGTGTGATCAATATCGTTGATAGCCAGATAAAGTTGATAATCGTGATGCTCAACTTTACCACAATATTCACTACCTCTGTCCGTCAGTATACGTAATATCGGTAATCCATGTTGGGCATAAAAAGGCAGAACCTTGTCATTTAATAAATCCGCAGCAGTTATCGAACTTTTCGTTGTGTAAAGTTTACAATGAACGACTTTGCAGTAAGTATCAATATAAGTTTGTTGGTAGATACGACCAACACCTTTTAAATGACCAACATAAAAAGTGTCCTGCGACCCCAGGTAACCCGGATGTGCTGTTTCAATCTCACCACTGGCTTCATCATCCTGTGCTTTCTT
>NZ_NHNG01000171.1:0-3059 GCF_002287155.1 Arsenophonus sp. ENCA | reverse complement strand
ATCGAGAAGTTAAACAAAATTGTGGTATTGAACGCTGTCAGGCTCGCACGAGCCGAGCGCAAAGAAATCATATTTTTCTCGCTATTTCTGCGTGGTTTGAACAACATAAACGTCGTATATCTGAAAAAATAACCCTTTATCAACAAAATTGGGACGTAATCAAAAATGCTATTGCTGAGCACATCCGTGTTTTATTAGCGTACCCAAATTAGTTTTGTGCGAAACTCGTGTCATAGTCCAGGCAGTAGTACAGCTTTGTAAATAAATAGGTAAACCAATGTGAGCTTCTAATCGTTCTTTTAGTGGAAAATTTTTAATATTGTAATACGGTGAGCTAATATAATGCCGTCGATTGAATTAATAATAGCATTAGTAATTACACTAATTGCTACCAGCCGCTCTAAACAGCCTTGATAACAGGTAAAAAAATATTCGATTTTTGTTAATAACTACTCGTTAAATGAATGATTATCGTTAGCAATTAGCTCGGTAATATCTTCATGTAAAAGTTTATTATTGAGTTCATATAGTGATAAAATTAATGAACCCTTATTAATTCTAACACATAAAAATTGCCAACCTTGGCTAACAATTTCTAAGCCAGTTATTGGTCTTCCCCTAAAACCTAAATCAGGAAATTCAACCTCCTTTATTAATTAAGTGTGCATTAATAAGTTCTCTGGTAATTTTTGTGATACTCGCTGGCGCTAGTTGAGCTTTTTTTGCCAAGGAAATTCTAGAAATAGATCCAAGTTGATCTGTTTTATTTGATCAGTATGCCCTACTTGCTCATTCATATAAATATCACTCAATTTATTAAAACCAACTGCAATTATGAAGAGCATTTTTTTTATATGTGAATTTGGGCTTATATTTTGTGATCTGGAGTACAGTTATAAAAAAAACATCTTATAGAAACGGCTATTGATAGCAATTATCTTAATCGTGTGTAGTGCTATTTTGGGCTGCAATTTATGGCATAAAGTATAAGTTTTTATGACATAAATAAATATTATTCTAATAAAAACCTACAGCTTTCCACCATAATAGACCAATTGTAAGGAAAATAGCCTGATTGACTAAACTAATAATAAAACCAACCTTCCACCATACACCTGTTGGTACGTAACCTGCGCCAAAAAGAATAGGTCCACGAGCATGAGAATATTGAGTTAAAGAGCAATAAAGGCTGCTAGAAAAGGCAAGCATTAATGCTGTTGGAACAGTGGGAATACCTAAATTGATACCGACTCCTAAGAAGACGGCATATAGTGCAGCTATTTGAGCATTACCGCTGGCAAAGAAATAGTGAATATAAAGATAGGCGGCATTAAGCATTAATAAAATAATAACCCAATTCGTATCTTGCATGCTATGACTAAGACTGTCACCAATGAGGTTGCCGAACCAAGTTGTAAATCCCAGAATTTTCAGTTCATTAGCCATCATTAATAGCGCAGCGAACCAGATAAGTGTATCCCAAGCATCTTTTTCTTTTTTTACATCTTCCCAAGTTAATACCCCGGTAAGTAGTAATACAGATAAACCAGTAAAAGAAGCGGTTGTGGGATCAATTCCTAATATATCACCAAATATCCATAGTATAAGTAGCAGCAATACCGTAGCTAAAATTAACCATTCATTACGTGTCACTGGCCCCATTTTTTTTAATTCATCATGTGCAATTTTAGGTGCATCTGGAGTATGACGAATAGTTGGCCGAACTAACCAATAGATTAATAATGGAATAATAATGAATGAGATCAGGCAAGGAACAATAGCTGCTAATAACCAGCTACCCCAGGTTAAGGTAACACCTGCGTTGGCGGCGAGTTTGACAGCGAGTAAGTTACCAGTATAAGCAGTCATAAACATTGCCGCAGTAATATCATTAATATTGCCAATACAAGTGATCAGAAAAGTTCCTATTTTACGGCGTGATTCATTTTCTGGATGGGAGTCAAAACTACGTGCTAATGAATCAGCGATCGGATAAATAACACCCCCACAGCGTGCGGTGTTACTTGGCATAGCAGGAGATAAAATCAAATCAGCCACCGCCAGACCATATGCCAATCCTAGCGTTCTTTTGCCTAATAGTCGGATCATCTGTAATGCAATTCGTCTGCCTAAGCCGGTTTTAATAAAACCTCTGGCAATCATAAAAGCAATTACGATAAGCCAAATTAAACTGCTATTAAGTTCACTTAGTGCAGTCATAATGGCATCATTTGCACTTTCATCTCCAGCGGCGTGACTAAGAGCAAAAATGGTAATTCCAATTAGGCCAATTGCACCAATGGGTAATACTTTAGCAACAATCGAAGCAATAGTTGCTACAAAAATAATTACGGTGTGCCAGGCAGCAATACTTAATCCTGTTGGTGGTTTTTGAAACCAAAAAAATGTTGCGACTATAGTGATAATTACTAGGGGTAACCATTTTACTTGACTGGTTATTTTACTCGCCATAACTGCTCCTTCCTTCTGCTCAGTTCTATTTTCATCAATAGTATAATAGCGCAGTAAAAGTTTTAGAATGTTAAGATTTTAGGGCACCTCGAAAAACTCAAGATTTTCAATTAACCCTTGGCTTTCATTCTAAATAATTAGATTTTTTTTGATTATCACGCTACTGATTCTATCGCACATTGCCCTGGCTAGGGCCATTTGACCCATTCTGGGCGTCAGAAAGCCACGATGCACGCGCTCTGGAAGTACGCCAACCGCTTTAGGTTGTAACATGCTGCCATCATCGTCATGGCAAAATTAGCGCGCACCTGTCCAATGGTGCGGATCAGTTTTCTACCCATTTGTTCCATCGCCGCAAATGCATGTTCAACCCGTGCCCTAGTCTTTGCAATCCTGTGGTTTCGCCCTTGCTGAGTCTTGGACAACGGTTTGTTTCGATGGCCTTTACGCTGAATCTGGCTCCTATAGCCGTTTGCCTTCAGCCAAGCTTCCCGCTCCGCAGAGGGATAGCCTCGGTCGGCGTAGATATTGCGATTGGTGTTGGCCTTGTCAATGACCCTTTCGAAATGCTGACTGTCGTGGGTGCT
>NZ_NHNG01000024.1:0-690 GCF_002287155.1 Arsenophonus sp. ENCA | reverse complement strand
GACGTCTTTAACTCCAGGAAAGGCGCGAAAAAATTCCTCAGCAGAGCGAATTTGACGAGCGGGCAAAACACATTCTCGCCCCAAGGTCATCTCTAAAACCGGCAATAATATTTTTACCCAGCGACATGCCCGTGTTCTATCTAAACCAAAAAGAAGTCCTTGCAAATCATAGGTCGGATAACATTTTAAATACAATAAAATAAAAAGCAGTTTATCTAATGGGGTTGGGATAAATCCTTTCTGCCCTGCACCCATCTGCCGCTCGTGAGCTTTTCGATTCTTTTTCCGATAAATCAAATAACAAGCTGAAAATTCAGCGGCTAAATTTTTCAATTCTTCGACTGATAATCCAATGATTGCTTTACATAAACGATTATCTCGTAACAACTGCTCTTTGTTGATCATTTCAAACCGTTATTTTCTAAGTTAAACCTCTTTTTATTGTCTATAGCGTGACAAAAAATGCAAGTCTCTATTCAGCAACTAGTTTAATGAGCAGGCATCGCTTCCTGCTTGAGTTGTTCCTTTTCGTCCTTCGTGAACGACTGCTTGGGAGCCGCTACCAAGGAAGCAGCCTAGCGGCTGCAAATCGATATCGGGTAGAATGGTGGTACCTTGAACTTCTGGAAATCATATAAAATTACCCCCGTGCTTTCTGAATTCACTCCTCGCCCTCTAAAAACGTTGTTT
>NZ_NHNG01000797.1:0-10949 GCF_002287155.1 Arsenophonus sp. ENCA | reverse complement strand
CGATCTTAACGTTAAGGCAGGGCTGATTGAGTAAATCCTTAGGGTTGCGAATGACCCCCATCTTTTGGAGTTTGGGAATATGCGTTGAATTGATCTGCATCAACCCATAATCGGTGCTCAACACCCGCCCCTGTTTATCCCGATTGATATTGACCGCTCTCGCAGAGAGGCTGCTTTCCTGCTGGGCGATGGCTTTGAGCAGTTTCGGGTCAATCTGGTATATTGCGCCCGCCTCATTAAAACAAAATGCCTGTGCCGTCGTGGTCATGCTCATGGCAAGCCAAAAGGGGATAATTTTCATGTTAGCGCGCCTTAAATGCAGAAAAAGCAAAACTCGCCTTTCCTGCATGGAAAGGATGAGAAAAATTAAAAAAAGAAAGGAAAAATCAGGTATTGGATTTAAAGATAAGGGTATTCACGCCGACCGAGCCATTATCCGCTTTGCATTGCGTCCCGGCCTTTTCTGCGGTGACGGCCCCGACATTGTTGGTACCGGAAATCGAGATCTCATGTATCATCGCGCTGCCGCTCAGTTTGGTTGCCATGATGACACAGGCGTCTTGCGGCACATTCTTATAGGTCACGGAAAAGCCTTTGTTATTGGCGGAACCCTGAATTTTTTCCGGGGCAATAATCACGTCACCGCCCCAGCCGTTGGCAATCTTGGCCGCGCCGCTTGCCTTGTCACCGTTAATGGTCATGCTGCCTGGTACGCCGCCAAACTGCACCAGTGTACCGGTCATTTTGGCTCCACTGGTAAACGGGTATTCGCCCTGCGTTTTTAGCATGCCGCGGGCTTGCGTCACCAATGCCTGCACATTGGACATTTCATCGTTAAGGGTACTTTTATTAAACAGGATAGAGACGGCGCTGACAGCCAGCACAATGGCGACCGCAATAATCGCTAATACTCCCATCGCTTCCAGACTTAAAAATCCCCGGTGCAACGTTGCCTTCTTTTTCATAACGTCCTCTTTTGTGTGTGAATAAAACGACATATTATTTTTCATTCCTTACCCCATTTGATTGACCATGGTATTTAAATCGCTGCTGGCTAATAGCAGCAGCAACATGTAGCCGAACACCAACAAGAAGCAGAAAGCCGTTAAATAGCGTGATGTTTTCTTGACCTGAGAAATGGTGATCTGCAACCAGCGGTCGGCATAGCGTTCAAGGCTGTTTTCGGCTCCCGCGCTTTCGGTTAACAGCATCATCTGATTGACACACTCCCGCGAGGGGAAGTGATAGCCGCTACTTTTTAAAGCCAGTCCCAGATGTTCGCCCTGTCGCATATAATGCAGGGTTTCATTAATGCGCCTTTCCAGCCACGGACTGGCGGTTTCACCGAGCATATTCACCGCCTGCATCACCGGGATATTGACCCGCAGTAACGCGGCAATATTCAGCAAAAAGTAAACCCCCTGCACCGCGCGATACACTGACCATGGCGGCAGGTGGTCGGCGATTTTCCGGTTTGCCCAGTTTCCCATTGACCAAACAATCAGGGCGGTGAGTGCCAGCAGGCCAAACAGCAGTAACCACTCAAAATGAACCATAAATTCAGAAATGCCGGTGAGCAGGCTAAGCGCGCCCTCCCATTTTTCGCGCGGTATCAGCCTGTCCAGCTTGGGGATAAATTTGTTACACACCATGTGCATCATCAGCACCACGATGCCAAGTAGAAAGCACGGGTAGGCCAGTGCGCCGAACAGGGCGGAAACCATGGTTTTTTTGCCCTCCACAATCTGGCTGGCACGACGCAAGGCATCCGAGAGCTTGCCGGAGAGGATGCCTGAGCCAATCAGGGTAGCTTCCTGAACCGGCACCCATTCCAGTAGCACTTTTTCAAACGCCCCTTGCCCCTCATCCAGCGCAGAGAGGCAATCGGTCAACAGCACGGCGTAGGGGTGATGCTTACGCCCGAAATCGGTGGCGACATTACGCATATCCAGAAAGGCTTGCTGCAACGATTTATTGTTATCCAGCAAAAAGGCCAGCATGTCGTAGAAGACGATGCGGTCTTTGGCGGAAAAGGTTTTTTGGTAAATCCAGTGGATAGTAGTATTAATGTGAGGTTTAACAGCGATAAAATCGATATTTAATCGAAACGACATATTTTACTCCAAAAAATGGTTGGTGACTTGAAAATGTCTTATATGACCCCCATATCTTTATTGTTGAAGTCAACTTTGATCTTCGACACACAGACCCTCAAGGAGGGCATATGACTTCTTATCGTTCTTTATCTTTAATTCCTACCTTCAGTAATTATCTTCCTGATCGCATTACCCAAATGGATCGGCTGTTTAGTCGGCTAACTGGTGAAAAGCCCCTTGGCGATAATCCAGCTTATAACCTACGTCAGAAAGACAAGAATCATTATGAGCTAACGTTTAGTGTGCCGGGTTATTCACAAGATGAATTGGAGATTTCTGTGCATAATCATCAGATAACCATCAGTGGTAAAGCGAGCGATGAGAAAAATGAATCAGAAGATGAAAAAGAAGGTGTTAAATGGTTACATCAAGGCATTAGTAAAAATGGATTTTCTGTAAATTTCAGCCTTGAGCATCGAATAACGATTCAGCAAGCGACGCTGGATAAAGGGTTATTAACCTTGCAATTTACCTACGATATTCCTGAACAGGAAAAACCGCAGAAGATTGCCATTGGTGTTCAACCTGAATCAGGTCGTGTGCTTGAACACCATGCCGCGTAACCATAGCGCCCCTTGATTGGGGCGTTTAAAAATTAAATATTCATTAAAAAGTAATACTCTGTTAGACAACATTTAAAGTGGCATAAATGTACAATGTTACGGTTATTTAAAATAAATATTAACTTTGAATTTTTTTGTACTTTTCGCATAAAGCAGCTAGTATCGATACGGTTTCCGTATCCATAACTCCATCATAGTTTTTTTGACGGAAATGTAGTTGAAAGGCTCTAGTTAACTGTTTAAAACCTTCAATATTGTTTGCACTTTTGACTGAATAACCATATTTATTTAACAAGTTGATGATAATGCTACGCTCAGGTATACCTTGCGAAATAAACTTTTTCTTATACTTCTCAATTGTATCTATATCTGGCCAGGCACCAATACCTGCCTTATAAAGATCTTCCCAAGGGAAAGCCGCTCCAGGGTCACTTTTCCGCCCCGGTGCAATATCAGAATGCCCAATAACGTTAACTTGGGCGATGTCTGGGTAACGTTGTATAATATTTTTCGACAACTCAATTATGGCTTCTATCTGTTGTGGGTGGAAAGGTGGGAAAATAAACTCACCATTATTGTCCGTCGCCAGATTAACTGTTTCAATACCAATGGCGGTATCGTTGAGGTTGTTACGACCAGCCCACTCACTCACACCAGCATGCCAAGACCTCTCGTCTTCATCTACCAGATTAAATATCCGCATATTTTTAAATCCTGCATCAATGTAAGTTTGATCAGACGGATCAGGAACAAGATAATGCGCGCTAACTGAGTTACCGGTTAACATATTGACAGAACTTTTAAAATTAGCCGCTGTATAATGCATAACAAGGAAACGTACACGGCGATTAAAGCTTTTTACAGAACGATACGAGTTGTAGTCAATTGAATACATAATCCCCTCTCTTCTCTATATGTTAGTTTCATTGATAATTCAATAAAAATCATATTTACATTGTACTGTATAAATAAACAGTATATTGGGCTGATCATAAAGTCAACAATGAAAATCAGCGCATAAAAATAGCATGCGGAATTCAGTGTGGGAGAGGATTTTATTGCGGCAACAACGTATAACTGTCTTCATCAATCGGGCAAATGAAATGCGCGGCCAGTGGGTCAACCTCTCCCGCATGGATGTAGTGCAAGACGTGCTGATTACGGGTAATGCCGCCAAGCGTCCGATGCCAGTAGGTTTTCGCTGCCGCCTTGCTTTTTGTCCGGTACAGTTCAAAAAATTGCGCATCCGGGGCGATCACTTCGGCCACCACAATCCGCCCGACAATGCCATGGAAACAGTGTTCGCAGCCTTCAACATGGCGCATAAACACCTTTTCAGTCTGGCAATACTGTTCAATCAGATCGTGCTTACCTGTCAGAAAAAAGAGGGGATGTACAGGTCGTGTTAAGCGACCTGTTTTGGTTGACTGAGGTATGTGACAGTGCTTGGCAGCACGCACTGATTATCACAATTGCGTAAGCGCCCCATGTAGGACGTCTTGAATCGTTGACTGATATGGTGTATGCGATGGTTCACTACGCACTATTCTAATTCATTGTTTTGTAGAGGAATGATGCCAATACATGAAAAAACCAAGCTGTGATAGTGTCCACTTAAATTTAAGTGGACACTATCAATGGTGACAGGGCGCACTAACTTCATTTTATTCAAACCAACCCCGTAGATAACAATTAATTAAAAATCAATGAATTAAATGGTGTTGCGTGATTCGTTGGTTTGCGGCCTACAACGAAACCATAAATTTCGCAAGACGTCCTACATGGGGCGCTTAGTACGCCAGGATAAGCTGGTGACTTGAACAGAGGGTGAAAGTCCCTTCCGGGTAAGAGCCAGCCACTCGCCCGGTCCTTTAGCTATGCGCGGCAGCGGGTAACTTCTGACGTGAAGTGTTAGCAAAGGTATCCACAGGCCCGGTATTGAGCCACGAAATACATGAAATCGGAGGCGGTGATGCTGTTAAGCGAAGCAGAAACCAACAATGGACGTGCCGATATGGCAAGACACGCTCCATGCCTCCCGGGGTCGGAGACCCGGTGCATGTGGAGAAGTTCGTCATACGGAACCTGGGAGATCCTGAACCAGATCCGCGATAGCGGACCGTGGTGCCAAAGCGTAAAGACAAGGTACTGCGGGGTACAGGAAGTCGGACACGGGCATAGTACCGGAGAAATCAGTGAACAAAACATGTAACAGTGTGGCGGAATTGACGGAGGGAAGGCCCGTGACTGAGGGGAACAGCCAACGGTACGACCGCATCCGGACGCAGAGCCGGGAAAATGCGATGTCACGTCTGCTGGCCGTGCGGGAAACTGCAAAAGGGGAACCTTATGCATCGCTTCCACGCCAGTACCCGAAGTAGGAGCCGGATGCGTTAGCAGCGCACGTCCGGATCTGCGCCGGGGGTAGCCGGTAACGGCTATTCCTACCGCACCCGCATATCTAGCCAGTATTTAGCTATCAACACGCACCGCAAGTTCTATAATCAGTGGCATAGGCGCGATAAATTTCAGGGATTTATGACTGTGTCGGGTGGGGGTCACTGGATGCACCACCTCAAACGCCTGACCTTGGGTTAACTGTCTGTTTTGGGGGGTAAAGGATAAGGTGGATCCCACATTTCCCAAATCACAGTCAATGGTGCCGCCCAGCAGATGCACCTGCATCATGGCATTGGGCAAGCGGTTTCCATGGTACTGATAGCTGGCGCGCAGGATCTCCCCGCTAATTTCCGGGGTTACTGTCATGTGCCAGCTTCCGCCCTGCTCATGGGCTGAGGGGTGTCCGTGTAAATCCCAGCGTAAGGTACGCATGTCTTCCGGCCATTCGTCAGCATAATCAAACGAAACAAAATAATCATACTTATCATATTGAATTTTATGATTAAAATAGGGGTTAAGGACAGTGACCCAGTGGGATTTAACATTAAATTCGCCATTATTGACATTGTCTTCAATCGTCAAGCCTAACTGTTCAATCACAGAGCCATCATCCCGTAAATCACGCGAATACTCTTCACCAGCGATGTCATCTGCTGTTTTTTCAAACCATGATAATCTTAATTTTAATCCCATACCCCACCTCACAGATATTTTTTAATGTTGCGTCCCGGAACCGCGGGTTTAATTTGTTTACCGGTTTTAGGGTCAAAGCTGCCAATATGTTCACCGTTACTGGCCCGATATCCTTCCAGCTCACCGTGTTGGTAATCCCATTCATAAACCGTTCTTCTCTTGGCATCTATCCAGCGCCTTCTTTCTCCTGAACCATCTTGTTTTGGCGTTTTTGGCCTTTGATATTTTAAATCAGCAAATCCGGTTATATCCTGTGTCTTCGGGGGTTTATGGTAATCATGCCCGGCGGGTTTTGCGCCTTTTCTCGGCTTGTTGAACATCACATAGATCGGCTCCATCCCCGCATCGTCGGGATAGACCAGCACAATATCCCGGTGAGTTGAACCACTGGCATCCGGAAAGGGTGTAACGGGCACCGCAGGGGGACGACTTTCGCTGCCGGTATGCACGGTGACGGGCACGTCAGAAATGGGCGTTATCAACGGGCCTAATGAGGGAATATCAGCCATTACCGGCGGTGTTGTCACCAGTTTTCCGCCCGGCACGTCAGCAACCTCATGGACATACAGTCCGGTACTCACATCGTGTTTTGCTTTGACTACTTTGACCGGCTGTACGGTGGGATGCCTGACCAGATTGATTTCAATCGCTTTTTCAGCGGTTAACACACCGCGTACCGGCATGTTCACGGTACCTGAGGTATTTGCCGCCTGCTCCAGGGCTTTTTTATCCGGTAAATTCATAACCTGATGAGCGGGGAGCGCCAGTGAAAAGAAATTCTCTGGGGTTCTGCCCGGCACCTTGTCACTGCCGACACCGACCTTTGGCGAATAAGCGATTGAGGCGACTAAAAATCCTACCGGTGTCGCCGCAGCGATTTCCGCGCCAGCGCTCGCTAATGCACTGATAGCCGCGCGCAATCCGGCCACCAAAGCCGCGGCAGTCGTGTCGGTGAGGGCAACGCTGCCCACCCCGGCGACCGAGAAAACCGGGACAGGATGTGCCAGTGCCTCAGGCGTTATCATTGTTCCGGGCAGAGAAAGCGTCTTCACCTCACTCAACAAGGTGTGTGCCTGCTGATAACGCGCCCGTTGAGCCGCTATCTCGGCATTATTCGGGCCTTGATGTCGATTTCGGTCTCCACGCTCGCCACCATTGCCACCGCCACGGTGAGCATGACTGCCAGAGTGGCGATCCCTGCCTGAATAGTGGCTTATCGAGCCACGATTATCGGTTGTGGTGGCAGTACCGTCACCATGATGCGTGGTATGGCCCCCGAGATTATGACTATCATAACCGCGAGAATTATCTCGCCCGCCGAATCCGGTCCAACTGGGACTGCGTTTTTTTCTTGTGGTTTTTTCTTCTTCGTCAGCCATCAGATAACGCTCCTTACATTAATGCTGTTTATTTATACAGTAAATCTATTCTGACACGAAGTCAACGCTTCGCGGGGGGACAGATTGGTGTTGCGCGGGGTTTGTTTTTGCGATGCGCATCAGCGCATGGAAGGCGGTGTGATGGGGTGACAGGTGATGTCATAGGCCAGACCGCCGAAGCCCGTGAGCGTTATCAGGGAAGCGATAAACCCGTGTCAGTGCTAGACGGGTTTTGTTTTTAGCCCCCCTTGATTGGGGCGTTTTAGCTTTCTAACGACAACAACGTATAACTGTCCTCATCAATCGGGCAAATAAAATGCGCTGCCAGTGGGTCAACTTCTCCCGCATGGATGTAGTGCAACACGTGCTGATTACGGGTAATACCACCCAACTTACGATGCCAGTAGGTTTTCGCTGCCGCCTTGCTTTTTGTCCGGTACAGTTCAAAAAACTGCGCATCCGGGGCGATCACTTCGGCCACCACGATCCGCCCGACAATGCCATGGAAACAGTGTTCGCAGCCTTCAACATGGCGCATAAACACCTTTTCAGGCTGGCAATACTGTTCAATCAGATCACGATCGTCCTCCTCAAGCTGCCCGGCTACCCTGTGATAAGGTACTTTGCAGTGAGGACATAAGCGCTGAACCAGCCGTTGGCTTATCAACCCAATCAACAACTGCGGATCGGCCAGTAGTCTTGCGGATACCCCTTCTATTTCCAGTCGTTCAAGGATATTCAGGCCATCATTGGCGTGAAGTGTCGTCATCAGCAGATGCCCGGTCATGGCCGCTTTTAGCGCGGTGATGGCGGATTCCAAATCGCGGATTTCGCCGTTTAAAATCGCATCCGGATCACAACGCAAGGCATAGGCCATCGATAGCAGCCATGCGCGTTTGATTTCTTCGGTGTTTTTCTTATCAGCAATGATCGGCGTCTGGATTGCGCCATAAATCCGGCCTTCGGGTGGGTCTTCAATGGTTAACAGTCGCCGTATCGGTAATTTGTTGATATAGCCCCACAGCGCAAGATAGGCGTAGGAGGCGGTGCGTAGCGTGGTGGATTTCCCGGATCCGGTTGGCCCGGATAAAATCAGCATCCCTTCGGGACGGCGCAACAGGCGTTTCAGTACCCGGACTTGATCGGGCAGAAAGCCCAAGGATTCAAAATCCGGTACGGCATCGCCATCATCCTTAATCAGACGCATCACCACATACAGCCCGCCGACAGCAGGCATATGCGCATAGCGGGCACCAAATATTCCCAGCGGCTTTAAAAAGCGTTCAGCAATGCGGCCATCCTGATGAAGATTGGGGTAAAACTGTTTCTCGGTGACATCACACATCGACAGAATAATGGTGGACGCCAGCGCCATCCCTTCGTCCTTGTCGATGCAGTCCAGACATTGCAGTTCACCGTGCACCCGCGCTTCAATATAGCAAAACTGGCCGCCATCACGTCCGACGGTAAAATGCACGTCAGACGCCGATAGCGCAATGGCCTTGCGGAAGTAGCTTAATACCCGCTGCTGGTTGACGCTGTGTGCCGGCGCATCACTCGATAGCGGGAGGGCTACGTTGGCGATTTCATCCAGCGACAGGCTGGCCCAGCGGGTACGCCCCGGAAAGGCTTTTTGTACCCGGCTGACGAAATGTTGAACTTTAAAATCCTCGCGGTAATTGTCCGCGATAAAAATATCAATCATGCCGTCCTCGGCCTGTGTCACCCGCACAAAGCGGGCAATATCGGCATCGGGCTGCGGAAGGGTATTTAACATCACTCTTTTTCTCCTCATCAATAAAAGGCTAATGTGTGTTTATCGTTGCCGTCAGCAACCCGCACTTCGCGGGCGCTAATCGTCTCAATCAAAAAACGGGTGCCGGGGATCTGTTCGCCTTGCCGTAGCTCGGCCCGCTTACCATCGGACAGCACCAGACGCGCCATCAGTTGCTTGCCACTGCCGTAAATTTCTTCTACTGACGTTAAGCCTCCGGCGCGGGGCAAAATGGCCAACTCCCGGCCAGTAAGCGGTAAATTCGCTGTCCGGGCATCAATACCGCTCTCTTCCAGTTCGCGCTGAATGCGGGCGCGGGCGGCTTTGGCTTCCAGCAGGACGGTTTCGGCCTGTATCTGCTCTAACCGTTGCAGGGTGTATTCTTCCATTACCGGCGGTGTTTCGGCATAAGCTGCTGTGCTTACCCACGCCGCAATAAACAGAGCACGTTTATGATTTTGCATATAATTTTCCTTCCATCCGGTAACTTAAACGCCCCTGATTGAGCGTGATCGTGATGACGTGCAGGCGTAAACCCAGATCGTCCAGTTCATCAAACAACAGGGTGGGGGGGATGGCGGTTTCCAGTGAAAAACTAAAACTGCGCCACGGCAAAATCCGCTCTTCGCCGTTAGCGCTCACCTGACGGTTATCCTCTTCCTGTAGGTTAATGGGCAGGCGCATCCGCTGCGCAAAGGTGGTTAATCGCTGTATCTGGTTATCCGCCTCCGGCAAGGCGCGCGTATCCGGCGAGATGGTGAAGGTCACAGGTTGGCTAAACCCGCCGGTATCACCCTGACCGGGTAAATTGAAATACGGCATCGTTTGCCCGGCGTAAACCTGCTTTACCCGGTAAGCGAAATCGCCCACGGTGGCCCCAGCAGGTTTGCTGTACGCCAGCCGTAATGTCCCTTCCTGTGCACACTGCGCCTCTTTAAATCGCCAGCCTGCCAGCGACAGCGGGATTTTTTGCCAGCGTTCGGCACAGGCGCTGATAAACGGCATCAGTCGCGGGGTGTCATGCCACGGTGAGCGCAGAGCCGGGGACGTTTGCACCTGTTGCTGTGCCAGCCATGCCGCCCGTATTGCGGCCTGACGTAACGTTTCCTGATGGGTTTGAACCCCCTGCCAGCCAAAGTAACCGGCCAACATCAGGCCGCACAGGGTAAACAGACCTAACCATCGCCGCTTGCGCGATGTCACCTGAAAGCGGGCACTGGCTGGAAAACGAAGCCCGGCCAGCAAGCCGTCCAAATCAAAAGGCTGGCTACCGGCGATGTTCCAGTCAGCCGGGGCGAAAATCTGCCAGCCGCCTTCCGGCTCACGGTTAAACTGGCAAAAGTTTTTCTGCGCCTGTGCGATTGCGTCCTTGTCGCCCACCACATCGTTAATCAGCACCCCGTCGATGCTGCTAACAAAGCCGTAGCGCGCGTTATCCAGCGCGATAATGGCGTAGCCACTGCCTTTCAGTTGCCGGACGATGAGCAGTGCCAGCGCGTAACCGTCCTTGCAGCCTTTGGGCAACGTCAACGCCGCCCAATTGACCAGCCCCATCACCCACTGCGGATTTTTCTGGCTGTCCCGATAGCGATAGCTGACTACGCGATCTGCCCCTCGCCGTCGCGCTTCGCTTTTGACGTTTTTCCCTGCTCGCAATGTGACGGGGAGCCAGTCTATGCCGGCCAGAAAAACGCGGCGGCCTCGCACCATCGGCGTCGCGGTAAATAGCGGTGTTGTCGTCATTATTATCCCTCCTGCGACAGAACCGGGGTAATGAGCACAACCAGCATCCGATCACCGTCTTCTGCCTGTTGACCGCCGCCTAACCCAAAGAACCCCGGTTGACCGACGCCCTGCTTGCTTCCTTTACGGCTGGCCTGCTGAAAGCCGGATAACACCAGTGTCTGGCCGGTTTTCATTTTCACGCGCTGGGTAAAGGTTTTTAGTTGCGTATTGAGCAACTCGACCGAGCTTTCCCCGGAAG
>NZ_NHNG01000570.1:0-691 GCF_002287155.1 Arsenophonus sp. ENCA | reverse complement strand
CCTGTTTTTCCTCAGCGTGGTTACCCAGACCCAACCATGAGAGCGAATTGATTTCAGATTATCTAGGCTAGAATACCAGGCATCCATCACTACCGCTTCTGGCATGATCCCTCTTTTTTTAGCAAGAGCCAGCATTTCGGAAAAGTGCGTGTTTTTTGTTTTTCCATCAGAATCTTTATCATAAATACGATAGTCAATAGGAATTGATTCAACACTTGTCAGATCATGCCAAAGCAAATTAACCAAACCTATGCCAGCAATAACATCATGCTTATTACCTGAATATTGATAATGAACCATCTCTATTTTTCTACTACGTGTTTTGGCAATCAATAAGCGTGTTGCTTAATAGTGAAATAAGGGTGTTTCGGTGATTGAAGTAAATTTTACGCTGTTCTGAGATGGAAATTCCAAAGACCTGCGCTAAGGAGTAAGAAGGTATCATCAATAAAGGGTCTACGATTCCGTAAAATTTGGGTCATGCAACCGAGGCGCTTGATACCCGCGATGGCGTGTTCAACTGTAATACGGATGCCCGAGATTATTTTATTTTCTTGTTTTTGTTCAGGCGATAAAGGTCTTTTTCGAGTTCCTTTTTTTGGGATTTGTGTATTAGGATGCTGTTTATCTATACCTTGAAAACCGGTATCTGCCCAGATGGTTACCTCAGGAGGAATATGGCGAATTATAT
>NZ_NHNG01000480.1:0-3123 GCF_002287155.1 Arsenophonus sp. ENCA | reverse complement strand
AGCACCCACGACAGTCAGCATTTCGAAAGGGTCATTGACAAGGCCAACACCAATCGCAATATCTACGCCGACCGAGGCTATCCCTCTGCGGAGCGGGAAGCTTGGCTGAAGGCAAACGGCTATAGGAGCCAGATTCAGGGTAAAGGCCATCGAAACAAACCGTTGTCCAAGACTCAGCAAGGGCGAAACCACAGGATTGCAAAGACTAGGGCACGGGTTGAACATGCATTTGCGGCGATGGAACAAATGGGTAGAAAACTGATCCGCACCATTGGACAGGTGCGCGCTAATTTTGCCATGACGATGATGGCAGCATGTTACAACCTAAAGCGGTTGGCGTACTTCCAGAGCGCGTGCATCGTGGCTTTCTGACGCCCAGAATGGGTCAAATGGCCCTAGCCAGGGCAATGTGCGATAGAATCAGTAGCGTGATAATCAAAAAAAATCTAATTATTTAGAATGAAAGCCAAGGGTTAATTGAAAATCTTGAGTTTTTCGAGGTGCCCTATGCTGTTTTGCAAAAATATCTTTTATATTAGTTGGCAATATTTACGCGCTTTTTTACTCATTTATCTCTGCCTAATAATAGGAAACCTAATATCAAATTTACTGCCTTTTTCTCTGCCAGGAAGTATAATTGGCATGCTGGTGTTGTTTAGCTTATTAACCGTCCAAATTATACCTGTCCACTGGATACAACCCGGTTGTCATTTGCTACTCAAAAATATGACATTGCTATTTATTCCAATCGGAGTAGGCATAATGAATTATTATGATATGCTTAGCCCACAAATTATCCCTATTTTACTCTCCTGCATTATTAGTACCTTAATTATTATAATTATTGTTGCTTATAGCTCACACTGTATTCATCGTGAACCTAATATAAATACCTCGAATGCTGGTAAGCAGCAGAAAAAACAAATTAAGCAAAAAAATAGGCCAAATAACGAGTAACAACAATGTTAAATCATATCTGGTGGTCACTACCTTTTACCATTATCGTTTTCTTATTAGCGAGAAAGTTATCCCAAAAATACCGATTAACTATTTTAAACCCGCTGTTAATTTCAATCAGTATCATTATTATTACTTTACTAATAACACATACTTCATATAGCGATTATTTCTCTGGTAGCCGTATTCTCAATGATTTGTTACAGCCGGCAGTTATTGCCTTGGCTTTGCCATTATACGAACAATTACATCAAATTCGTGCTCAATGGAAATCCATTATTAGTGTTTGTTTTATCGCAAGTCTGATTGCTATGGTAACAGGAACCGCTATTGCTTTATGGGCAGGCGCGAGCGTCGAAATGGCTGCTTCAATATTACCAAAATCTGTTACAACACCGATTGCGATGGCGGTTTCACAAGGGATTGGCGGCATATCAGCCATCAGTGCAGCTTGTGTGATTTTAGTTGGCATTTTTGGTGCTATGTTTGGGCATTTACTGTTTGATTTTTTGCGGATAAAAAACCCTATTGCTCGAGGATTAGCGATGGGAGCAACCTCACATGCAGTAGGTACTGCGCGTAGCGCCGAGATAAACTACATTGAAGGTGCCTATAGTTCTCTCGCATTAATGACGTGTGGCATAATCACTTCATTAATTGCCCCTTTCATTTTTCCTTTAATAATCGATTTATTACATTAAATGATTAGCTATAAAAAATGAATAACAACATAGTAATCACTTTCTGTCTATTTTATGTAGAAAAGTTAATCTCACTGGCGGGCGATAACTTTAATTTTTAGGCTATTTTAGCTGAATAAATTTAAATCCAATCTAGCCAGTTGCCATAGTAGTCTTGAACAATGTGTTAAAGTAACTAATTGGAGGTAATTTCAGCTAGTCTGAATATCGTATTTACAAACTTGCTGCCTTCTGACTATTATAAGTCTTATCTAGCAATAAGCTGTTGAATTAATCAGAGGCCTCACATGATAATAAGTAAAATAGCCCTTATTAAGCTGACTTTCTCTATCCTGTAATCTATAGGCATAAATGATGAGGAAATTCCTTATTTATAGCTTACTTACCATTATAGTAACTGCAATCGTTGCTACTCTGGCATTCGATCGTTGGATTAGTTGGAAAACTGCTGACTATATCTATGATGATGTAAAAAAATTACCGCCTCGCAGCGTTGGTATGATTTTAGGTACGTCAAAATATTATTCTGCCGGCTTACCTAATGAGTACTATAAATATCGAATTCAGGGCGCCATTAACGCTTATAATAGTGGTAAAATAAAATACTTGCTGGTTAGCGGTGATAATGCCCATTACAACTATAATGAACCTATCACCATGCGTAGAGATCTGATCTCAGCTGGTATCCCAGCGGCAAAAATTGTGTTAGATTTTGCAGGCTTCAGAACATTGGATTCGGTTGTCCGAACTCATCAAGTGTTTGCCACTAACAACTTTACTATTATTACCCAACGTTTCCATTGTGAAAGAGCATTATTTATCGCTATGAAAAAAGGGATAGATGCGCAGTGCTATGCAGTTTCCTCACCAAAAAAAATCATTAAAGTTCGTTTACGCGAGGTTTTTGCCCGTATTAATGCCCTAATTGATCTCTATATATTAAAAAGTGAACCCCGTTTTTTGGGACAACAGGAATCTATTCCCGCACCGATAAAAATGCCTGATGGCATCAAAGGATATCCTGCCGTTTTACCTGAAGAGCTGAAATAATTTCAACTAGCAAGTAGCAAATTTATTGGTTAAATAACGCCATAACCATTCTATTGGCCCTTGCTTAAAATATTTCAACCAGCTGATGGCAAATATAATATTAATGAACCAAATCAGCGGCACAAAGCTAAGTAATGCTAAACGGCCAAATTGAGCAAAAAAACCAAACCGATAAAAAACAGTGGCACGAGTTTCGCACAAAACTAATTTGGGTACGCTAATAAAACACGGATGTGCTCAGCAATAGCATTTTTGATTACGTCCCAATTTTGTTGATAAAGGGTTATTTTTTCAGATATACGACGTTTATGTTGTTCAAACCACGCAGAAATAGCGAGAAAAATATGATTTCTTTGCGCTCGGCTCGTGCGAGCCTGACAGCGTTCAATACCACAATTTTGTTTAACTTCTCGAT
>NZ_NHNG01000323.1:0-3128 GCF_002287155.1 Arsenophonus sp. ENCA | reverse complement strand
ATCGAGAAGTTAAACAAAATTGTGGTATTGAACGCTGTCAGGCTCGCACGAGCCGAGCGCAAAGAAATCATATTTTTCTCGCTATTTCTGCGTGGTTTGAACAACATAAACGTCGTATATCTGAAAAAATAACCCTTTATCAACAAAATTGGGACGTAATCAAAAATGCTATTGCTGAGCACATCCGTGTTTTATTAGCGTACCCAAATTAGTTTTGTGCGAAACTCGTGATCTTTTTTCTTCAAATTTTCAACCCGTTTTTTAATTGATTCTTTATCCATGAATGCCTCATTTAAATTTTAAATCGTCAGTATGTTAGTAGAAAAAGCGCGACCCGTCGGGTGCGACAACACCTGACAGGCCGCCAACACACAGAGGATACCTGTGAGTCAACCGTGGCGCTTTCCGTTCTCGAGAACAGGAAAGAGTCTACACGAATTTCCATTAGTGAAACAGGCTTACAGACAATGACCCAACATTTTTTACCAATACTGCCCTGGATAGGCGGTAAACGGCGGCTAGCCAAACAGATTTTACCGCGCTTCCCGGCGCATACCTGCTACGTGGAGCCATTTTGTGGCGCGGCGGCGCTCTTCTTTATGAAGCCACCCAGCAAGGCGGAAGTGATTAACGATATCAACGGCGAACTGGTCAATCTCTATCGGGTACTCAAGCACCATCTGGAAGAGTTTATGCGCCAGTTTAAATGGGCGCTGGTCAGCAGAGCGATGTATCAATGGTTGAAAATGACCCCGACCGAGACCTTAACCGATATCCAGCGCGCGGCCCGTTTCTATTACCTGCAAAAACAGGCTTTCGGCGGCAAGGTGGCGGAGCACACCTTTGGTGTGACCACGACCAGTGGGCCACGCCTGAACCTGCTACGCATGGAAGAAGAGCTGTCACTGGCGCATCTGCGATTGTCTCGCACCACCATTGAACAACTCGATTGGTCAAGCTGCATTGCCCGTTATGACCGTCCGCACACCCTTTTTTACTGCGATCCGCCGTATTGGGGTACTGAGGGGTATGGGGTGGATTTTGATCTGGCAGAATATGAAAAACTGGCGGAAATGGGACGAGACCTGGCGGGGATGATGATTATTTCCGTCAATGATATTGCTGAAATGCGGGCCGTATTTAAGAGCTTTACCATGGAGAGTGTGCCGATTCGGTATAGCCTCAATAGCAATCAGCCCACGCAACGGCATGAGCTGATTATTACCGTTAAATAACCCCATTCTCGGTTAGGAATGGGGAAAGGTTAAGCGCGGTGACGGGCGGCTTTTTTCTCTGCCATGGCTGCCAGTGTACGTTGTGCTACCTCGCGTGTTTCACCGGGGATGTGTCGGAAGGTCGTCAATAAAGTCGCTTCCTCCTCATCGCGCACCACATCGAGCGCACTGGCTTCATCACTGCGCTCTCCAGTAACGAGAAAGAGCAAATCCACCCCAATAGCCTTTGCTGCAATCAGGTAGGCAGTATCAGGGTGTCGCTCGCCTTTTTCGTAGTTGTACTGGGTCAGTTTTTTAACTCCACAGCGTTCGGCGAACATCTCCTGACTGAGTCCCAACCTCAGGCGCTCTGATTTAAGACGGTCTCCCACCCCTTCTAGCGTCAGCGTGATCCACTGCTGGGTATCGAGCGGAGCCTGTTCATCATTCGCGGTAGGTATGGAGGTTTTGCCAGCCAGTTGCTGACTCAACTGTTGTAACTGCTTTTCTTTTTCGGCTACCAGTTGCTGACTGCGTTTAAGCGCCGCTTCATCTTTACGTAATGCGGCCTTCAACTCCCTGACTGACATCCGATCGACATTATCCAGTGTCAGGCCAGCAATGGTGCCACCTTCGGCGAGTTCGATTAAATCCTCATCATCTTCAAACATCAGCTCATAGAGTTTTGAGCGTCCTAAACGCGAAAACGTTTCCGCATTTGCAGACAGGGCTGGAGATAAATATTTTAAAGCCGCTTGTGCCATCTTTTGTGCTATTCGCGGTTCAAGCCCTAACTGTTCTTTGACAATCCGCATAAAGTCTCCATGCGGCTCATTCTCTTTTAGAATAATCAGCCGCTTACCCGCCTCCAGCATGGCTTCGGCACTCTGTGCCATATAGAAGCGCGCTTCATGCACAATGCGCTCGCGCTGATAGGGCAAGCCTTCGCCGTACTTGTCCATAATGGCCTGCTGATGTTCAGCCAGCGCGTTAAGGTTGTTCATTAAATCCGGTGCCAACGGTTGCTCGGGGGTGATATCAGCCGGCATCGGTAACGCTTTTCTACCCATGATTGTTTCCTCTTACGGCTTTGACGGTGATGCTGCGCAGCGCCCACGTCTTTCGGCCATCTTGATTTGTGCCCGTTCCGTTTCATCAAAAAAGGCCAGGGCAATCTGTATCAATTCTTCACTCAGGGCGTAATTCCCATTGATGCGTTGCTCAACCATGCCCTCTTCCACTAAAAACGGCAGGGTACGACTGATATTGGCCGGAGAGTCTTTAATAAGCTCTGCCAGGGCTTTATTGGACAGACCCTCGCGGTAATGCCCTTTCATGGCTTTCAAAATACGTAGCGCCCGCCGTGTGCGTGAAGATGGGTGCAGTAATAAGGTGTTTTTCATCGGATGCCTCTTTTTCATTAATGGAAATTGTGATACCGTCAGTGAAACGGGCGAATGTTATTTTTTATGGCGCTTTTTGCCCGATGGCATGGGGGAGCCCATTATCTGTTCAATCGCCTGTTTAATTTTGCGGCCTTCTCCGCGCCAGCCTTGGCAAGAGCCATCAAGCAACATGTAAACCTGATAGGGTTTGAAACCGGATTGGCGCGCCCACGCCGCCACGGTCGGGTAATCTTGGTAGACACGGTTATAAAAACTGCGTTTAAAGTCGGCGGGGTGTTGCAGTGACATGGTGTTATCTCCGTTATAAAAAGTTAAAAATAAATATACGATAACATGCAAAATAATGTAAAGTCTTTTTTGTTTGTTTTTGTATATTCTTTATCACAATGAAAAACCACTGGCTGCTAACGGCCTAAAGGAGAGCTGTATGGCAAAGAAAAAAACCGCAACTGCCCTGTCTGTGAATACAGCGGACAATATCACGATTGCGGGGGGGGGGGGGGCAATT
>NZ_NHNG01000771.1:0-695 GCF_002287155.1 Arsenophonus sp. ENCA | reverse complement strand
AAAAACAAGAAAATAAAATAATCTCGGGCATCCGTATTACGGTTGAACACGCCATCGCGGGTATCAAGCGCTTCGGTTGTATGACCCAAATTTTACGGAATCGTAGACCCTTTATTGATGATACCTTTTTACTCCTTAGTGCCGGTCTTTGGAATTTCCATCTCAGAACAGCCTAAAATTTACTTCAATCACCGAAATACCCTTATTTCACTATTAAGCAACACGCTTAATTAGCACCGTCAGTTTCAAAGATATGTTGAGAAGCCAATTTCTTGGCAGCAATTTTCGTTTCAGATTCGATAGAGCAGTTGTTACGAGATAATCGTTTATGTAAAGCAATCATTGGATTATCAGTCGAAGAATTGAAAAATTTAGCCGCTGAATTTTCAGCTTGTTATTTGATTTATCGGAAAAAGAATCGAAAAGCTCACGAGCGGCAGATGGGTGCAGGGCAGAAAGGATTTATCCCAACCCCATTAGATAAACTGCTTTTTATTTTATTGTATTTAAAATGTTATCCGACCTATGATTTGCAAGGACTTCTTTTTGGTTTAGATAGAACACGGGCATGTCGCTGGGTAAAAATATTATTGCCGGTTTTAGAGATGACCTTGGGGCGAGAATGTGTTTTGCCCGCTCGTCAAATTCGCTCTGCTGAGGAATTTTTTCGCGCCTTTCCTGGAGTTAAAGACGTC
>NZ_NHNG01000380.1:0-3191 GCF_002287155.1 Arsenophonus sp. ENCA | reverse complement strand
TGGCGTAACTCTTAGGGATAAGCGCCGGCGGCGGAGGGGCTACCTTTACACTACCTTCTGTGCCATGTTGCTCACAGTATCGACAGCCGTATTTTTCACGGATATAACGGGTAACTTGCACGTGAGCGGGTATAAACTCAAGCTCTTCACGCACTTCTCCACCCATCACGTGCATCGGCTGATGGCAGCAATCACACGCCTGCTCCCCGGACGGTAGGTGAATAATAATTTCCCTACGCGGCAGATGGGGTGGGAGTCGTGGGCGGCGTTTTTTTGCAGGCGAAGGAACAGTTGCATCCGGGACGGCATCGTCCGTAATACTATCATTGACGTCAGATAATTGGGTTTCACAGGCTTCGTCATCGCTGGGCGCCCCGTCGGGTCGATGCGCCTCAACTTCAGCTTCGTTAAAAACCTCACCCTGCGGGGAAAGCGGCTCGGCGCTGCGCCCAAAGCGTTTTCGGCGGCAAAGATTCAACTCTTCCAGCAGAATTTGGTATTTTTCCTGCCAATGAAGATTTTCGCGCTGAAAATCAACGATAATCTGTTTTAGCAAATTGATATCGTTGGGTAAGTTATCTATCGAGATATTCATGACGTGACTTTACCATGCCGCGGCAAAATCCTCCGCAAAATTTAACTGGCTATCCTGCAGTTGAGTGGTTGGTGCAGGCGCATTTTAGCCAGGTCGACACCAGCGAGCAACCAGTACCACTGTTCTTCGGTCAATTGTAAGGTTTTTTGACTGGCAGCAGGCCAACGGAAAAAATCTTGCTCCAGGCGTTTGTACCAGAGACAGAAACCGGTTTTATCCCAGTAAAGGGCTTTTACCTTGTCACGATGTCGGTTGCAGAAGACGAACAGGGCCTCATCGAAAGGGGAATGTGCCATATCCTGCTCGATAATCAGCAACAGGCCGTTGATACTTTTACGAAAGTCGACATGACCTGAATAGAGGTAAATGGCCGGCACTTCGACAAACATCTTCATGGTGCCATCTCGCGAATGAAGGTTGCCAGCCAACACGGCGAAATTCCGCTTGTCAGCCGTAACGTACAGTGAGACAGCTCCAGGGTGATAATCGAATGCGTTTGTGCCTTCTCTATCGTGGAGATTTTAGTCGTCAACTTTTCATCCCCGGAGGTCATAATAGCATTCGGCGCCATGGCGTGAATAAAATGCGTGGGCTGTTCTTCCACAGGATAAAGCCGCTTTTTTGCATTGCAGAATGCGCTGCGGGTAATCCTATTCTGACGACAATACTGAGTTGGATTTAATCCAGAACATTGCTGAGCTTCAATGATGGCTCGCCATTCATCATCTGTACGGTAAACTCCCATCTGATATTTCTCCTCAATTTTTAGAGATGAACATGATGGCAAATTAGAAGAAGTAAAAAAATGTGCGGATTTAACGACGCTTACAATGCAACCGCACAGCAACGGGCTATTCCGGTTTTTGTCTACAGTTTTGACGGACTCGGCGATAGTACCTTTAGTAACGTATTACCGGTAACGCCTGATGTGATAAGTGAGTTTTTCCCCGAGTTACCACCGGTGACGCCCACCGATTTTATTGTTAACACCCAAACGCTGGTCGCTATTCCAGTTTCGCAAGGCATGCTGAGTGCAACGGCCTTGGTTAACCGACTGGAACAGTCTTTTCTGCTTGCTGAAAAATTGGGGGTATTGCAGTGAAAAAACGTTACGCATTAATTGCACTGCCGCTCTTTTGTACCTCAATCCAGGCCGGTATCAATGAAGATTTAAACAAATTCTTCCAGCAACTCGATAGTGGCAGTGGGGCAAATGTCACCGAAGCGGCGGCGTGGCAAGGACAGGCAGCAGGTTATCTCACGGGTGGTTCGCTGTTTCTGCGCAACCCCGTCAGGCAAATTCAGCTTATCTCGGTCACCTTACCCGAAGTGAAATCCGGTTGTGGCGGCATTGATGCCTATCTGGGGTCATTTAGCTTCATTAACTCCGACCAGATAAAAGTGATGGCCAAACAGATTTTAAGTAATGCCGCCGGTTACGCCTTCGACCTGGCGTTAGAAGCCGCACTGCCGCAAGTGAAAGCGGTTAAGGATTATCTGCAGAAGCTGGCGACCGATATTAACAACACCAATATCTCCACCTGTCAGGCAGCACAAGGCATTATCGGTGGACTGTGGCCAAAAAATCAGGCCAACACACAACATATTTGTCAGGATATCGCGGGTAACCACAGTGTGTTTGCCGATTGGGCAGCGTCCCGTCAGGGCTGTGGCGTGGGCAATGAAAGCAATAAAGTGTTTAACCATGCCAATGACGAAGAGAAAAAGCGAATACCGCGCAATCGCAACTTAACCTGGAGTGCGTTTGAGAAAATCAATCAGTTTATAAGTAGTGATAGGGAATTAAAGGAACTCATGATGTCGCTGGTCGGCACCGTGATTTATGGCAACTTGGGAGAATTATCGGTTTTGCCAGGGCTAGGTGCAAGTGACAGTGTAATGGACGCAATTTTAAAGGGTGGCACAACGGAGGTATATCGTTGTGACAATGTCACGCAATGCATAAAGCCAACGAAGAGCAAAATCACCACCACACCACAGTGACCGCCAGCCATGGCATGATAGCACAAATCCAAACGTTGTTGTCAAGCCTGTTTAAAAAATCCACCACCGATGCGGCATTAACCGACAAGGAGACAGCCTTGATTGGCAGCACCCGCGTCCAAATCCTGCGCTACGTGATTGACAGTGCCTCACTCAGTCTCGATGAGTCGATGGTGACGTCGCTAGCTGAATACATCGCCAGCGACATGGTGGTCAGCTATATCGACGGCCTGATTGATTTGGTGGAGGTGGCAGGCGCTGGCAGCCTCAACACCGAAGAAGAAAACAGGCAGTTTCAGCAAAGCCTTAAAACCGTGCGCGAGAAAATGGCGCAGCGCTTAACCAAAATGCGCATTAATCAAAGTCATCTGCTGGAGCTTGAACGCAATTTGCACTATTTGCGCCAGCAATGCTGGTTCCGGTCACATCCGATCGCCTGTCGCTACCAATGTAAAAATGATCCACCAAGAGTAAAAATGGCAGTTTTAAGGTACTGCCGATGATAACATTGGAGATCAGAGTGGAAATTTCTGTTTTACATCGCCAGGGTATGTCTATACGTGCGATTGCTCGACGGCTTTCATGCTCAAGA
>NZ_NHNG01000020.1:0-11311 GCF_002287155.1 Arsenophonus sp. ENCA | reverse complement strand
AGGTAACCATCTGGGCAGATACCGGTTTTCAAGGTATAGATAAACAGCATCCTAATACACAAATCCCAAAAAAAGGAACTCGAAAAAGACCTTTATCGCCTGAACAAAAACAAGAAAATAAAATAATCTCGGGCATCCGTATTACAGTTGAACACGCCATCGCGGGTATCAAGCGCCTCGGTTGCATGACCCAAATTTTACGGAATCGTAGACCCTTTATTGATGATACCTTCTTACTCCTTAGCGCAGGTCTTTGGAATTTCCATCTCAGAACAGCGTAAAATTTACTTCAATCACCGAAACACCCTTATTTCACTATTAAGCAACACGCTTATTGATGATCCACTGTTTCAAAATAGATATTTGACAGTTTATGTAAGGAGAAATGTGTATAGCGAAAACATATTATTTTTTCACGGATCCGCTTAATAGCTTCCGGGCGAACAGATAATTTTAATTCAATTTCTAGCTGACGCATATTTAGTCCAGATTTTCTGATATTTCTCCCCCGAAGGATAAACGTTTCTATTTTTATTTATACTGTCTAGACGCATACTTAATGTAGATTGTTATTTTTTCTATTTACTCTGTCGCTGATTAAAAACGGACAATTTCATGACTAACGATAGAAAGGAGTTTTAAGTTTAACATAAATAAGCCAGAAAACATCAGCCAAAGCGTGATTCATTTTTCCTTACTAACAGTAAAAAATTTTTTCTAAAAACAAACAATTCTAATATTAATTAAGTCTATATTAATAACTAAACACCAGAAAAATAACTAACAAAGAATTTTATTCTATGGTTTTTACCTGAAAATAATAAAAAATGAAATATTATTAATAATGGCAAATCAATTAAAAGAATTATTATTTTACCTTTTTAGATTTGCATCAATACATTTAACGCATTAGTATCAGCTAATAGCACTTTTTTCACAGTTTGAAGATAGTTGAATACAATGAGAAAATTTCCTTTATTTATCTTAGCATTGATAGGATTTAACCTGCCAATGACGACTCAAGCAGAAGAAACGCTTTATGTTTCTGATGAACTGCCTACCTTTATCCATCGAGGGCCTGGAACCGATTATCGCATTATTGGTAGCCTAAAAAGCGGTGATCAAGTTCAGTTATTGAACACAGATGCTGAAACCGGCTACGCCCAAGTTCGTGATTATAAAGGACGAGTTGCTTGGTTACCCAAAAATCAACTCAGCAAAACACCTAGTGTAAAAGCACGTATTCCATTACTTGAAAAGAAAAATCAAGAATTACGTGAAAAATTGACCAGCATTGATAGTAACTGGAATAATCAAACCAGTGAAATGCAAAGCAAAGTGGCAGCCAGTGATCAAACTATTGCTAATCTAACCGCAGAAAACGAAAAACTGAAAAATGAGTTAATCCGCTCAGGAAAAAAATTAGAGATTGCACAAATCAATCTTGATAATAATCGCCGTGAGCTCATTTTACAGTGGTTTATGTATGGCGGTGGCGTTGCCGGTGCAGGTTTAATTTTTGGTTTATTATTACCTCATCTCATCCCACGACGTAAATAACGTAATGAACGCTGGATGAATTAAAAAAAATACCATGCAGATTTATCTTGTTGGTGGCGCGGTAAGAGATCAGCTATTAGGGTTGCCTGTTTCTGATCGTGACTGGGTAGTGGTCGGAGCTACCCCAGATGATTTAATCAAATTAGGTTTCCAGCAAGTCGGTAAGGATTTTCCCGTTTTTCTCCATCCAAAAACACGTGAAGAGTATGCCCTGGCTCGTACAGAACGCAAAACGGGTGTCGGCTATACCGGTTTTTCTTGCTATGCCGCACCTGATGTCACGATAGAAGAGGATCTGTTGCGTCGAGATTTGACCATCAATGCGATTGCGCAAACTGAAGATGGCCAACTGATTGATCCCTACAATGGTGAACGGGATATAAAAAATCTCCTATTACGCCACGTTTCCGCTGCTTTTGCCGAAGATCCTTTGCGAATACTCAGAGTGGCACGTTTTGCTGCTCGGCTAGCTAACCAAAAATTTACTATTGCCAATGAAACACAATCGTTGATGAAAAAAATGGTTTTTAATCATGAGTTTAGTACAATTAGCGCAGAAAGAGTGTGGGGAGAAACGGAAAAAGCACTACAATCATTATCGCCTGAAATCTATTTTCGTGTCTTATATGATTGTGGCGCGCTAGCTATTCTTTTTCCTGAAATTAATCAATTATTTGGCATACCTGCAGCGGCAAAATCACATCCCGAAATAGATACGCTTTTAACCTTAAAGGTAGCGGCCTCATTAACTGACAATGTCGAAACTCGCTTCGCTGCTCTCTGCCATGACTTTGGTAAAGCGCTGACCCCATCTGAACAATATCCCGCTCATGACGATTATGTTAGCAAAGGTATTTCGCTAATTGAGGCTATGTGCAATCGACTACGTATTCCTAATAGAATGAAAGAGTTAGCTAAATTAGTGGCTCGTTTTCATCAACAAATCCACCAAATTAATCAGTCAACACCAGAAACTGTTATTAATTTATTTAATCAATTAGATAGTTGGCGCAAGCCGGAGCGTATCAATAAATTGGTCATCGCCTGTGAAGCAGATGCTCGCAGCCGGATAGGGCGAGAGCATATCACTTATCCACAAGCTAAATTTGTTATTGAAGCATTTAAGACTGTACAACAAGTATCAAGCAAAGATCTTATTGAGCAGGGTATAACGGGGATCGCGATCAGGGATGAGCTTAACCGAAAACGTATCCAAACATTAACTGACTGGTGGCAGCAACAAACCATTTTACCGATTTAAGTTAACCTAAACAGATTTTGTCCGCTCTATAATCACACCAACCTGTTTAGCCTGCGCCACCGCACCTGGCTTACAAACTTTAACGCGGACCCAACAACTATTGAACTGATTTAAAATAATATCAGCAATCTCCTGCGCAACCCGTTCTATCAACGCAAATTTTTGTGTTTCTATATGATTAATTACCGCTTGGCTAACCTGCGCATAATCTAAACAATTTTCCACTTGATCACTTTTGGCTGCCTGCTGATTATCCCATCCCATCTCAATATCGAGCAACAATTTCTGTTGGATCGTTTGTTCCCAATCATAAGCACCAATGGTTGTGAATACTGATAACTGTTCAATAAATATAATGTCCATTTAACCTTCTCTCATTTTTTTAATTGCGATAAATAATCGCTTTCCAGATACTTCTCTATTATCATTGACAAAAATGGCCCAATGATCACACATTTTAGTAAAATTTGCGGCAATAATAGGAGATTAACGACTATCATGCTGACAGATTTTGCCAAAAAAACCAAAAAGTTGAAAAATAATTCACTATAACTAAAAAATAAATTTAGCAAAGATATTCCTTAGTTTTACTAACAACTATACTGTATATTTTATTAATGATCTGATATCCCTATGATCTTTAAAACACGGTATGCAAATAATACTTCGATAAAATACATGTATTATTAATACGTTAAGTTAAAAAGGTCATGATTATTTGGAGTAATGATATGAGTGCAATCGCACTTGGCATGATTATCTTCGCTTATCTCTGTGGTTCAATCTCCAGTGCCGTCTTGATCTGCCGATTGATAGGTCTTCCTGATCCCAGACGCCATGGTTCCGAGAATCCTGGAGCAACCAACGTGTTACGCATTGGTGGAAAAGCGGCTGCTTTAGCCGTGCTCATTTACGACATCCTAAAAGGGATGATCCCAGTATGGCTAGCCTATTATTTAAATATTCCTCCTTTTTACCTTGGAATTATTGCCATTGCCGCCTGTTTGGGCCATATTTACCCCATTTTCTTTCGTTTTAAAGGTGGAAAAGGCGTTGCTACTGCTTTTGGCTCAATTGTTGCCATTGGCTGGGGGTTATCTGGTGTTGTCGCGGGTACCTGGCTACTGACTGTACTACTCAGTGGATATTCATCATTAGGAGCTATTGTCACTGCTCTATTAGCGCCCTTCTATGTTTGGTGGTTTAAACCGGAATTCACCTTCCCGGTTGCGATGCTTTCATGTCTCATACTCTTTCGCCATCATGATAAAATTCAGCGTCTGTGGAGAAGCCAAGAAAGCCGTATATGGCAAAAAATGAAGAAAAAAAGCGAAAAAACAAATAAAGAACTCATTCAAGCCACTAAAAAGCAAGAAAAAAATGATTAACTACTGATTACTGTGTTAATTTTTAGACTTTAAGTCGATTTATGCACAGTTGTTGTTGCTAACGGTGATAAATCTGCTAGTGGCCAACGTGCTTTCACGGTGATATCCAGGCTATTTCTTACGCCATTTTTTAAACGGATCATGCCGGCCAGCGCTATCATTGCGCCATTATCAGTACAAAATTCTGGTCGAGCATAAAAAACCTGGGCGCCAATTTTTGTTATCGATTCTGCCATTTTTAGCCGTAAGGTACGATTTGCACTTACACCACCTGCCATAACCAAACGCTTAGAACCCGTTTGTTCTAAAGCACGTTTACATTTGATCACTAATGTATCCACAACAGCATCTTCAAATGCCCGAGCAATATCAGCAGCGGTTTGCTGATCCATACTATTATTACGAATGGTATTGGCAGCAAAAGTTTTTAAACCTGAGAAACTAAAATCCAGTCCCGGGCGGTCTGTCATCGGACGAGGAAATACAAAACGGCCAGCCTGTCCCTGCCCTGCCATCAATGATAGTGCTGGCCCGCCCGGATAATTCAAACCTAATAATTTTGCTGTCTTATCAAAAGCTTCACCCGCAGCATCATCAATTGATTCGCCTAATAACTGATACTGACCAATCGCTATTACATTAATTAACTGAGTATGCCCACCAGAGACCAATAATGCTACAAAAGGGAATTCAGGACTATTTTCTTCCAGCATTGGCGCCAGTAGATGCCCTTCCATGTGATGAATAGGAATAGCCGGCACTTGCCAAGCAAATGCTAATGAACGCCCGATTGTTGCTCCTACCAATAAAGAACCGATCAAACCAGGACCCGCGGTATAAGCAACCGCATCAATATCACCAGCAGTTGAATCCGCTTGTTGCAGTGCCGCTTTAATTAAAGGAATTGTTTTACGAATATGATCGCGAGAAGCTAATTCAGGCACCACTCCGCCATAATCGGCATGCAATTTTACCTGGCTATATAATTGATTGGCTAATAAACCTAATTGATCATCATAAATCGCGATACCCGTTTCATCGCAAGATGTTTCTATACCTAAAACACGCATATATTACTCACCACCTTCGCTAATAGCGCAAGTTTATCACTATTTATGTAAAAAAGGTGCAACTTCTCAGAAAATAAATAACTGTCTATCTGGATTAAATCAGTTATAATTAATATAAATAATTTGTAGGGCTTATTCATTATAATCTAGACTATGCCAACTATTTTGTTATTAAAAATAAATAATTGGGTGATTTTGTGCGTTTCGTTTTTATACAGCACTTTACAAAGCCCTACACATTGAAGTAAAATTCCGCACCATTTTAAAGACAGCTGGCTATGATATTGCTAGCAAAAACCGATTTTTTTGAGGTGAAAGGCACATGCCGGTAATTAAAGTACGTGAAAACGAGCCATTTGACGTAGCACTACGTCGTTTTAAGCGTTCTTGCGAAAAAGCAGGAATATTAGCTGAAGTCCGCCGTCGTGAGTTCTATGAGAAACCAACGACTGTACGTAAACGTGAAAAAGCATCAGCAGTAAAGCGCCACGCTAAAAAATTGGCTCGCGAGAACGCACGTCGTACTCGTTTGTACTAATTGCTACGGTTCAATAATCGTAACAATTCGACAGCAGTGATTAAGTGATTACAAGAAGGCCGTGCTTTCTAACAGGAAGCACGGCTTGTTATCTTTCATCAATGAAGAGTTTATGGCTGGACGAATCCCGCGTACATTTATCAATGATTTATTGGCCAGAACCGATATCGTTGATCTTATTGATACTAAAGTGCCGCTAAAAAAGCAAGGCAAAAACCATCACGCGTGTTGTCCATTTCATAATGAAAAAACGCCCTCATTTACAGTTAATGGCGATAAACAATTTTATCACTGTTTTGGCTGTGGCGCTCATGGTAATGCCATTGATTTTTTGATGAACTATGACAAGCTTGATTTTGTCGAAACGATTGAAGAACTGGCTACCATGCACGGATTGGAAATTCCTTATGAAACCGGCAATAGTTCAAACCAAATAGAGCGGCATCAGCGACAAAATCTTTATCAATTAATGGATGAAATTAATCAATTTTATCAACATTTATTGAATAAATCAGACTCACAGAGTGCAAAACAATATTTAATACAGCGCGGCTTAAGTGATGAAGTTATTTATCGCTTTTCTATCGGTTTTGCCCCAAGCGGCTGGGACAACCTACTCAAGCATTTCGCTAAACACGCTGATAGCCATAAACAGTTAGATGCCGCTGGTATGTTAGTTACCAATAATAATGGCCGCACTTACGATCGATTTCGTGAACGTATAATGTTTCCAATCCGAGATCGTAGAGGACGTGTCGTGGCATTTGGTGGCCGTGTTTTAGATGACACATTACCAAAATATCTTAATTCACCAGAAACTGAGATTTTTCATAAAGGCCGTCAATTATACGGCTTATATGAAGCAACACAAAATAATCTGGCACTTTCTAAACTATTAGTTGTCGAAGGTTATATGGATGTTGTCGCTCTGGCGCAATTTGGTATTAATTATGCCGTAGCGTCATTAGGTACATCAACCACGGCAGAGCATATCCAGTTACTTTTTCGGACAACAGATACGGTTATTTGTTGTTATGATGGGGATAAAGCCGGTCGCGAAGCCGCATGGCGAACGCTTGAAACGGCACTTCCCTATTTGAGTGATGGCCGCCAACTACAATTTATGTTTTTACCTGATGGTGAGGATCCTGATTCACTAATACGTAAAGAAGGTAAAACAAATTTTGAACAACGGATGGATAAATCCCACTCTTTGTCTACATTTTTGTTTGACACATTGGTTGCACAAGTTGATTTAAGCAGTCATGAAGGTAAAGCAAAATTCAATCGTCTTGCTATCCCTTTAATTAAAAAAGTGCCTGGTGATACTTTACAGTTATATTTGGCACAAGAGTTAGGTAATTTTATTGGTATTCCTGATACTTCACGTATTTTTGCCATGATCGAAAAAGGATCGGCGGAAAAAACAAATCATCAGACACCCAAAATTAAACCGACTACAATGCGAATATTGATCGCATTATTGGTACAAAATCCAAATTTTGTCAGTCTAATTCCTACTCTTGATGGAATTAAGCACTCACAATTACCAGGATTAGCACTGTTTTTAGAGTTAGTTGAACTTTGTCAATCTCATCCTGGCATAAATACTGGTCAATTATTGGAATGCTATCGTAATAATAAATTTGTTAAACAACTTGAAAAACTGGCAACTTGGAACGATATAGAGATAGAAGAGATAGCGGAAAAAATGTTCAAGGATGCGTTGGAGCATTTATTTATTACCGCGCTTGATGAAAGGTTCGCATTTCTGATGGCAAAAGAGCGAACAGAAGGCTTAACCAGTGAAGAACGTGAAGAAGTTCGTTTAATTACTGTTGCAAGAATAAAACAGTAATCTTGAAAAGTAAAAAACATCCGGCTTAAGTGCCGTATAACGTAGGGCAAGCGCCTGTAAGTTGCCATGATGTAAAGGGCATGGCACATAAAATAATTAAATTCCCTTTAATTTTATTGTTGGCTGACTTGTTTTCGCCGACCAACACCAACCCAAATTATGAAGTGTGGATACCGTCTTATGGAGCAAAACCCGCAGTCACAGCTGAAGCTACTAGTTACCAAAGGTAAAGAGCAAGGCTACCTGACCTATGCTGAGGTCAACGACCATCTGCCGGAAGATATCGTCGATTCAGATCAGATCGAAGATATCATCCAAATGATTAATGATATGGGCATTCAAGTGATGGAAGAAGCGCCTGATGCCGACGATCTTATTCTGGCAGAAACCGCCACTGATACTGACGATGATGCTGTTGAGGCTGCTGCCCAAGTATTATCCAGTGTTGAAAGTGAAATAGGCAGCACAACAGATCCTGTGCGGATGTATATGCGTGAAATGGGCACCGTAGAACTACTGACCCGTGAAGGTGAAATTGATATCGCTAAACGCATCGAAGATGGCATTAATCAGGTTCAGTGTTCTGTTGCTGAATATCCTGAGGCTATCGCTTATCTATTAGACCAATACGAACGTGTTGAAAAAGGTGAAATCCGCCTATCTGATATTATTACCGGCTTCGTTGATCCAAACGCTGAAGAGGATTTAGCACCGACAGCAACACATATCGGTTCAGTGTTACCGGAGGAAGCCTTAAATGATGACGAAGATGAAGATAAAGACGAAGACGACGATAGTGACGACAGTGATGAAAACAATGTCGATCCAGAACTCGCTCGACAGAAATTTTCAGAACTTCGTGAGCAATATGAACGTACGTCCATTGAAATCCAAAAAAATGGCCGTAACCATGCTAATTCAGTAGCAGAAATCGAGCAGTTGTCCGAAATTTTCAAACAGTTCCGTTTAGTACCAAAACAGTTTGATTATTTAGTGAACAATATGCGTGATATGATGGAACGTGTTCGTTCTCAAGAACGTCTCATCATGAAACTCTGTATTGAACAATGCAAGATGCCGAAGAAAAACTTCATTACCCTATTCTCAGGTAATGAAACCAATGGTAATTGGTTAGCTGCGACAAAAGCAATGAATAAACCCTGGTCTGAAAAATTAGTTGAAGTCGAAGAAGATATACAACGCTCATTGCAAAAACTACAACAAATTGAAGAAGAGACTGGTTTAACCATTGAACAGGTTAAAGATATTAACCGCCGTATGTCTATTGGTGAAGCAAAAGCGCGTCGAGCGAAAAAAGAGATGGTTGAAGCTAACTTACGGTTAGTTATCTCTATTGCTAAAAAATATACCAATCGTGGCCTTCAATTCCTTGATCTGATCCAGGAAGGTAACATTGGTCTAATGAAAGCGGTTGATAAATTTGAATACCGTCGTGGCTATAAGTTTTCAACTTATGCAACCTGGTGGATCCGACAGGCGATCACCCGTTCAATTGCTGATCAGGCGCGCACAATCCGTATTCCAGTGCACATGATCGAAACGATCAACAAGCTGAACCGCATTTCTCGCCAAATGTTACAGGAAATGGGACGTGAACCCTCACCTGAAGAATTGGCAGAACGCATGTTAATGCCTGAGGATAAAATCCGTAAAGTACTAAAAATTGCCAAAGAGCCTATCTCGATGGAAACACCTATTGGCGATGATGAAGATTCACATCTTGGTGATTTCATTGAAGATACTACTCTAGAGTTACCGTTAGACTCTGCTACCTCGGAAAGTCTAAGATCAGCTACCCACGAAGTTCTAGCTGGCTTAACGACCCGTGAAGCAAAAGTTCTGCGCATGCGCTTTGGTATTGATATGAATACGGATCACACTCTAGAAGAAGTGGGTAAACAGTTTGATGTTACTCGCGAACGGATCCGACAAATAGAAGCAAAAGCGTTACGTAAACTGCGCCATCCAAGTCGTTCAGAAGTGTTACGTAGTTTCCTGGATGAATAACGCTTATTTATCTTTAGCGTAATAAAAAGCACCTCTAGATAGGTGCTTTTTTATTGATAGTTATGTTAACTCAGCAGATCATTAGTAAAAGTTTTAGCCACTGTAATTAGATAACATGGTAAAAACGCTAACAAAATGGTTGCCTAAACACCCTCGATTCAATTTCCAATCTGATATTTAGTTTATCTATTAACACTAATTATTGCCAGTTATAGGGCAAAAATGGTTGTTTTAATTGCACTGACGTCGTCGATAATTGTCGCCACCGCTAGCTGCTGGCCGTTAGTGATAAATCCGTTGCCTACAAAGACAAGCAAAATCTGTGGCTTTAGAATAGCAAAAACCACTCATAGTAGAGTGGTATCAATTGGCTGCTATTATAGCTAAAATTTGGTGGCCCCTGCTGGATTTTAACCAGCGACCAAGCGATTATGAGTCGCCTGCTCTAACCACTGAGCCAAGGGGCCTAAGTGGGATGCATTATACGTGCTGTTTTAGTGCGGGTCTAGTCTTTATAAATCATATGCTTGTTTTATAAACAAAATCAGTAAAATTAATGATTCTGCTGTGTGTAATTTATTTATTAACTATTTCAGTTTAAATTCATGGCCAATAACTGAACAAAAATAACTTATTGATAAATTTGCATTCAAAAGTTAACAGCCAAGTTATGGATGAAATATAAACTAACTCATTAGGAAATCTGTAAAAGTCTATTGATAGAGTCTAAGTATTGATAATAGGTTATGAGCATAATTGATGTTGAACAATATCAAGAAAATAAATATGAATATTAAAAGCGTATAAGCCTTATCTTATAAGAAATAACAATCTGGATAAAATAAATAATCTAATTAATATAAATTATTGGATGGCATTATTATGTTGAATTTAAAGAAAACATTAGAAAAATTATATAGTATAAATTCGATATATCTGATTATATATCAATACTAATAACATATTCAGTAATATTAATATATATCTATTGTTGTAATACCATTAATCAAAAATAAGCCAATTGCGTTTATTTTAAATTTAATACTATTAGGGAAATAGGAAATAGGAAGTATGGCATATATAAATATGGATACCAATCGTTGGGCACCTCGAAAAACTCAAGATTTTCAATTAACCCTTGGCTTTCATTCTAAATAATTAGATTTTTTTTGATTATCACGCTACTGATTCTATCGCACATTGCCCTGGCTAGGGCCATTTGACCCATTCTGGGCGTCAGAAAGCCACGATGCACGCGCTCTGGAAGTACGCCAACCGCTTTAGGTTGTAACATGCTGCCATCATCGTCATGGCAAAATTAGCGCGCACCTGTCCAATGGTGCGGATCAGTTTTCTACCCATTTGTTCCATCGCCGCAAATGCATGTTCAACCCGTGCCCTAGTCTTTGCAATCCTGTGGTTTCGCCCTTGCTGAGTCTTGGACAACGGTTTGTTTCGATGGCCTTTACGCTGAATCTGGCTCCTATAGCCGTTTGCCTTCAGCCAAGCTTCCCGCTCCGCAGAGGGATAGCCTCGGTCGGCGTAGATATTGCGATTGGTGTTGGCCTTGTCAATGACCCTTTCGAAATGCTGACTGTCGTGGGTGCT
>NZ_NHNG01000616.1:0-3197 GCF_002287155.1 Arsenophonus sp. ENCA | reverse complement strand
AATCAAATCAATTTCAGGATGTGTGAATACGGCTCTGCGCTCGTGGGACAGTCAACACTATAAATTATCTTTCAAATAGCTAAATATAGGTTGATTGCGTTTACCCGTACGTGATGACTGTAATCGGACACCAAGTGGCACTTGGCACACATCCTAACTTTTCAGCAAATGTTAACAAGGAGTACATATGATGAGATTGGACAATCCACGCATTGTAACGGCGAAACATCCCAATATGGGTAATTTGGTTGGCGTGACCAATGGGAGTTGTAATTTAAGCGACTCAATATACTTAAGCAGTATTGATATATGGAATGATGACGACAAAGAAATACGCACTTTCAAAAAAATCATACAGTGTTTAACAAAAGAAAATAAGCGTCTTAAAAAAGAGAATTTAAGACTGATGAATATATACCGTGAAGTTGGCGGGCTGTGCAGGATTTGAACCTGCAACCGAAGAATCAGAAGAATTTCAGTATTGCTGTTGCAGCACTAATAGTCACAACGATTACGCCACCAAGTTTTAAAAGTAGTCCAGTAGCAATATGTTCAACATCCTTACGGACTAGTGCTATCTCAGAAGATAAATCTTTACGGACGTTAGAAATTTCAACAGATAAGTCTTTACGAACATCAGCGATTTCTTTTCTAACATCAGCAATATCACGCTTAACATCAGCAATATCAGCTTTAGTCGCTACATCCGCAACTTCATGCGATCTACTTACAACAAGCGAAATAGCCTTAGCTTGCTGACTAGTAAGTCCAGCCGTTTGAAGCTCTTCTGATGCCTGTAGTGTATCAAATGCAACCTGACCCATAGAGAATCCTCCTTTTTGGTAAGTATAACGGGTTTAGGGTTCAATCTGCAAAATCTTTCACGTTAATACCTTAATTCGTTTAATTACGGAGAAATATTTTTATGTCTAAATTAGTGGTTATTGAAAATACCGTTGTCCGTCAAGATGCTTTCGGGCGTTATTGTCTAAATGATTTACACCGTGCGGCAGTTGCGCAAGGTAAAGCCAGCGAGTCGCAACGCCCATCTGTTTTTCTCAGAAGTGAAGGAATTAATAATTTTGTACAAAAAGTAAGCGAAGCATCAAATAGTGCTTCGGTCAACATCATCAAAGGTGGTCTTGAGTCTGGAAGTTGGGCGAATGAACTTGTGGCCATTAGATATGCTGCGTGGATCGAACCAGAATTCGAAGTTCAGGTTTATGAACAATTTCGTGATTCAGTAAAAAGCAACAATGGCGCATTAACCGATAAAGTGCAAGCTGGCTTAGCCATGATCGCTTTTTACAAACAAGAATTGCGTATCGCCCCTTCTGGTCTACTCGGTGCAATGAAAAAATTGCAATCTTCCCTTGGGATGCCAGATATACTACCTGCTTATGCTGTTGATGCCCCCGAAGGTAATTTGACAGTATCAAGCGAAGTGACGCACTCTTTTACGGAGCTTTTACTACTACACGGCAAGCCTTACAGCCCACCATCTGGCTTTAAACGTCTGCAATTATTAGGTATTGTTGAGCGTAAATCACGCCCTAGTAGCAAACATCCTGACAAGGAAAAATTATTCTGGTCACTGACAGAAAAGGGATTACAGTTTGGTAAAAACCTAACAGATCCAAACCATCCCCGTCAGACTCAGCCCCACTTCTATGATAGCCAATTTCCTAGATTGCTAAGCGTGATGATGAACGGAATTGCAGCTGCATAATAAAAAGATTGACATTTTAAATCACTATTGACGAAAGAAGAAATCATGCGCTATAGTTCGTTTAGGTGCTAGAAACACCTTACGAACGGCAACCGCACCCGTTAGTTCTGCGGCTTTTTTGTGTCCATATTTTAGATATGGTCGAGTGTGGGTGAATAAAATACCAGTAATGGAAATAAGCCCGCTTGCCTTCGTACAAGTTTCTAGCACTTGGCCGCCTGAGCCGTTCAGGCTTTCCTCTAGAAAAGGATACGAAAAATGAACACCATCATTCTTGATAACCTTAAAGTTCTAACTCACGATAATATACCTGTTATTACTACTGAGCTCCTTGCTAATTTGTATGGTACCGAAATAATTAGAATTCAGCAAAACTATAACCGTAACAATAATAGATTTATCGAAGGTAAACATTTCTTCAAAATTACGGGTGAATGCTTAAATAATTTGCGACTATCTTTTAGCGAGTCACAAATATCTGCTAAAACTCGCAGTCTCATGCTTTGGACAGAACGAGGAGCGGCTCGCCACGCAAAAATGCTTGAAACCGATAAAGCATGGGATGTATTCGAGCAACTAGAAGACTGTTACTTTAATTCAGCAAAAGTTAATAACCCGCAACCTAGACCCGAAGCCCCCGAACTCTTAAATGATAACGATACTCGTAATCTAGCTCATCTGGTTTGGAGCATGGCGAATGGATTTAGATTCGAGAGAGCATGGACGCAAGGTATCTGGTATGCGCTCCGTCATGCGACAGGAATCGCATCGCCTCAACATTTCGAAGTTAATCAAATCGCAATAATTGCAGAAGAATGCCGCCGGATTTACGGCATTACTGACACGCTCAAATCAGCAATTTTTGATGTTGAAAAACAAGCTATCCGTCGTTTACTTCGTCATAAAGACGATGCCGAGACCGTACTTCGTGAAATGCAGCAACTGTTAGAAGCAAGTACTCACGAACACGATAGCATCATGACTCAATCCCTTGAAAGATGGCAACAAGCGAACGTCAATCGCTTCCTCCAACGTAACTAAATAATCCTAACGCCCCTTTTTACAGGGGCAATCATTCATCAATTTAACTATTGAGAGATACCCTTATGCAAAATTTAATCAACATCGAAACAAAAAACATCAACGGCGAATTAATCCAGACGGTTAATGCGCGTGCTCTACATGCGTTTTTGGAAATTACCACGCGATTTAATGATTGGATAAATAGGCGTATAGCAGAATATAGTTTTGAAGAGAACATTGACTATATTATTGTTGAAAATTTGAGCTACTCAAATTTGAGTAGTGCAAAATCTCGCCAACGTCTGATGAAAGACTACTGGGCACCTCGAAAAACTCAAGATTTTCAATTAACCCTTGGCTTTCATTCTAAATAATTAGATTTTTTTTGATTATCACGCTACTGATTCTATCGCACATTGCCCTGGCTAGGGCCATTTGACCCATT
>NZ_NHNG01000207.1:0-697 GCF_002287155.1 Arsenophonus sp. ENCA | reverse complement strand
TACAGGTTTCGATCTTGACCAGCGGGTCACCCAACTTGTCGATCGTCTGTTGGTGATACTGGTTTGCAAAGAGGTCATTCTTAATGGCGCTGCGTTTCTTCATGGTGGTTAGCTCAGTAGACCAGCTTCCGATAACTTTATCAGCAAAATCAAACTCGGCTTAGGTTTTTCGAGGTGCCCAGTATTGATATTGGCCTCATGCAAATTAACTCACAGCATATTAATTATCTTAAATCGTTAGGTATTACCCCTTATCAATTAAGAAATGATGCTTGTATGAATATTTATACTGGCGCTTATTTTTTAGCGCTGGCATTTAATAAATGGGGTGTAACCTGGCAAGCAATAGGCGCTTATAATGCCGGATTTAAAAACAATGAAATACAGACACGAGTTTCGCACAAAACTAATTTGGGTACGCTAATAAAACACGGATGTGCTCAGCAATAGCATTTTTGATTACGTCCCAATTTTGTTGATAAAGGGTTATTTTTTCAGATATACGACGTTTATGTTGTTCAAACCACGCAGAAATAGCGAGAAAAATATGATTTCTTTGCGCTCGGCTCGTGCGAGCCTGACAGCGTTCAATACCACAATTTTGTTTAACTTCTCGATGATAAACTTCAACAGACCAACGGGCATCCATGATAGATTTGACGTATTCACGGGTGGGATTCTCTTTGTTTGTTACTAT
>NZ_NHNG01000352.1:0-3201 GCF_002287155.1 Arsenophonus sp. ENCA | reverse complement strand
GACGCAGCGCCTTCGGCGACTGCATCCAGCCCCGCAAACTGGCGAAAGTGGCTTTGCAACTGTTGATAATCCACCAAATCCATATTGTCGATATCTTCCGGTATCAGGCCGGTCATGCGCGCAATCAACAGGCTGTCCCAGTCATTGACGTTTTCACTTAAGCGGCGCACTGCCTTGATGTCACTGACCTTGAGCCGGCTTAAGGTCACCCTGTTCAGCATTTCACCGCTGCCTAAGGCATAAGGGTATTGCAAACTATAATGAATACGGTCTGTCATCATCACTCCTCGGATTTTCAGGTTAAGCACCCAGATTGGCGCGATAATCAGTGAGCATATCTTCACCGTTGATTTTAAAAATATTGGCTATCACATCCAGCTCCATCAGCACCTGGCCATTCATCACCTGCTTGATATAGCTGCAGGTAAAACTGCTGCTCATCTCCGGCACCTCATGCTGCTTGAAGCTGCCCAGCGCGTTTTTGCTGAACATCACGGTCATAAACACCGCGACGGGCAATTCATCCTGACGACCCTGCGCCGGGTTATAGCGCTGCAGGCTACCGCGACATTGCAGCGGATACGCCTTGAAGGGATTGGCGGTACGTAAGGCCACCTCTTCATACAGGCTGGTCCAGTGAATTTCCCCTTCCAGCTTGTCAAACCCAGCAGGCAGCTGAATTTTGCCAATCATTCCCAGTGCCTGATGCTCCTGCTGCACCACGTTGATTTCCGGTAGCTTGATTTCTTTTGCCCGACCCAGCAGGCTATTGCCGTCCAGGTAGACATTGGCATTGGTCATAAAATGCAGTGCATTACCCGCCATGACGCGCTCCTTCTTCTGTTTTTTGCTGTCTGGTTATCATGATGAGACCTTGCTTTTCAGTATCGTCAGGTATTCATCGGTGATTTCTGTCTCAAAGGTCAGATGCTCCATGGGCGGTGGCGGGGTGTATTTGTAATTCAGTTTCAACTGCCCCAGACTGAGCCCGTCTTTGGTGTTGTTCGCCGGATCATACCAGCAGTGGAAGCCCAGCAACGCGCCATCGGCAATCAGCCGACGACCATAGCCATTGACCGATTCGGTCAGCGCATCAATCAACCCCTGATTAATGGGGCGATCAATATATTGCAAACTGAAATGGCGGATAGACTCATTAATCATGTCCCCGGTGCGCCGCACGTTCTCAAAATTCTTCAGATGCGTCACGGTCGGCCAGGCCGCGGTGCGATTGCCCCACAGGCGTAATCCGCTACCAAAACTATTAAACACCGTGGTAATGCCATTCTGGTTAAGCAGATTGACCTCGCTATTAGCATCGTCAATACGCGCACTGAGCGGACGCTCAATCCCTACTATGCCCATCAGTTCCTGGTTGGAAGATGACCACCAGAACCCTTTTTCACGGTCAACCTTGGCCCGCAGACCCGCAGCATGTGCGGATAACGGCTCAAGGCGATTCTGGTTGGTCGCCTTGTCATAGACCTTGACCTGCGGATAACACAGGCGTACCCGGTCAGAGGCAGTATTGAAATTAATGGTGCCTTGCGGCCCCCGTCCGGCTATCGCCTGGGCAAACGTCGTCCCGGCAGGCGCATCAATATAGGCAATCGCTTCACATTGGTGGGCCAGGGCTATCATGGCGCTCGCCACCGCATTTTGGTGCGAGAAGCCGGGCGCAATCAGCAGTTTGGGGCGAAAGCCAAACAGGCTGTCGGCATTTTCCAGCGCTTTCATGCCGGTACGCTGGTCGGCGGCATTGACGGTGCCCAGAATGTCAGACGCCGTCACTTTTGACACGTCAGATGTACGATAAGTGACACTGACGGTGACCTCTTCAGCAATACCTCCTGTAGCCACACGGGTTACCTTGCCCGTCTGTTTCTCCAAGGTATAGTCGGTCACTTCCCGAAATGTTGTCTGTCCATCAGCGCTTTTCACTACAATATCACCTGCAGGTAATTGCTTGAGCGTGATACTTTGGCGTGTTTTATTAAAGGTCAGATTTCCCTGTACATTTTTCTGATGGGTGTCAGGGTCAAACACATTGACCACCATAACGGTCCCGACACCGTGGTCATAGATGGCGCGTAATGCCTGTGGCAGGCTAAATCCACCCAGTTCATTGCCAAACTGCGCCGCATCTTTTTCTGATGTACACAGGGTCAGGGTATTGACCGGGCCTGTCGGCGCAATACCGACCAGCCCAATCACGGATGATTCAACCGTTTTGACCGGACGTGTCCCGCGTTCAATTTCCAGCGTATCAACGCCGTGATGGTTTTCTTTGCTCATGGGGTGACCTCATTACTTTTTGTGTCTGCTGGCACTTTTCCGCGTTTTCTGCCGGTCATCGCCAACGATGTGCTCATCGGTTTTTCCACGGGGGTGGTCTCATCAGGGGAGAGCGCCACCGTGTCGCCAGACGGTGTGATTGCCTGTGCCAAAGGTGCAGCCACGATCGGTGCGACGGGGGTCTCTGCTTCCTTACCCAGAAAGGTCAAATAGCCCTGCGCTTCCAGCCCCAGCACATAATCGTTATCCATCGGCAAGGTGACTTCCTGACCCGGCCAGAACATCACATCCAGGATGCTGCCATCCGGTAAGCGCAAAGCGGCCCCGTTCATCTGTTGGCCGTCATAACGGTAACGGGCCAGTGTGCCAGTCGGGTGTTTGGCGGCGAGTGATCGCTGTTCAAAATCGGTCAGTGGCCTGGGGTGTTCAGGCGGTGTATCGGGATAATCGAATCCCAGAAAGGTCAGATAGCCCTGGGCTTCCAGCGAGACAATAAACGCATGATCGACCGGCACATCCACCACCTGACCGGGATAAAACATCACATCCTGGGTACGGCCATCGGCCAAACGCAGGGCTGCCCCATTCGGGGACTCACCGTTATAGCGAAACTTCGCCATAAGCCACCTCGTTATTTTCTGTCTTCATGATGTCTTCCCGGGTAGGCGGTAAGGCCTCGTGCGGCCAGTCCTGTACAAACGTAAGCGTCATTGGAACCACACAGAGATAGGTAGCGTGGTTTAAGGTAAGGTAATTTTCCAGGGCAGCAGTACGTTCCAGTCTATATCTTCATCAGGGGATTTTAGCGACGTCAGCAATGCCAGAAGATAATCGTACGGGTTAAGACCATTGATACGTGCACTTTCCACCAGGCTGTACAATAGCGCACTTGCATGAGCACCCGCT
>NZ_NHNG01000468.1:0-3202 GCF_002287155.1 Arsenophonus sp. ENCA | reverse complement strand
TGTAATGCAGGGAAGATCTGCCTGAATTCAGCAAATTCGTTCAAAAATCAGTCGATTAGCCAACAAATAATGATCTCACTCCCTCTTGTGCTGAAAAAAACAGCAAATCTTACCGACTGTGATCCCTATTTCATACGGCCTCAGGATCTTTGAAATTTCTAGGCGTCAAGCCTTTTTGTGCTTTTTCCGGATAGTCCGTATTAGCGGTGTTTTGTCATATCCGCAGACTGACTGATCAGAAAAATCGGTTTTAAGCGGCCTAAAAAGTCCGTGGAGTGGTTTTCGTTCTGTTAGACGTAGAAACGGGCTAATCATAACTTACCAGCGCTCTGCATTGATTACAGAGGGGTATAACGTAGAGTTAATGTATTTTTCCGAATGACTCTTTTGCACTGTCGATACCTATTCAACCATTGCGTCGCGGATAGTTCGTAATTGGCATGACTCGCACAGCTCGCCACGCCTAAAACCCGCTTAGCAGGGGCGCAAGCGCGGTTCCGTGATCTCTGTTGGCTCTGTAGTTCGCTTCGCTCACGCATCGGCGCGCAGAAGCCCCTGTACATCTCTGTAAGCGATTTTCGCGCCTAGTATGCCCTAACGGGCATCTAAAACCGAGAAAACGCCGCTACAGGCTTTCTAGGGGTTTTAAAATCGAAAAAGGATAAGTCTTTGTATCTCCCTCCGCTCGCCGCAGTCTTTGGCTGAGGCGTACCGCAGGCGCGTAGCGACGAGGAACGAACAGCCAAAGCGAGGAAGCGGAAGATCACCCAAGGCTGATTGAAGCACGTTCACACTAATGTTTGAGACTGGCACGGAGGGTTTTATCAGGAAAGAGTAAAAATTTAGCCACTGGCGGATTTCTATAAGTGAAGTTATCCACAGGCTCAAGGGGGTGAAGCCCGGTTAAAAGATTAGTTATGTATAAGTTAAAAGAGTTAAAGGGATTTTTTTGGCTGTAGGTATATGAAATACAATAAGTTTTACGACCTGTTGGTTTTTAAATCCCAGTATTTGGTTTTTAAATCCCAGTACTTTGGTTTCTAAATCCCAGCTTGAAACCTATGTTATCCACATAAAAAGGACATTTTTCATGCGATTTTTACCATGTTTATTGACTTGGTTTTTAAAACCCAGTATTTTGGTTTTTAAAACCCAGTATTTTGAGGTTTTTTATGGGTTTTTAAATCCCAAAACGAACGAGTCAGTGCAGAGCGGTCACTCTGCACTGACTCTTACCAGCAACCCTGATAACGCAGGATTGAGGCTATGGTAAATCATACAATTAATCAGAGAGTAAGCAACTTGAGAACGTTACGCCCCCGTAAACATGAACTGGAGTTTTTTATTGCCGATGAGGTTGAGCTTTCAAGTTTTAGAGATGAAATGGCAAGCATGGAGCATCCTTTTTTTGCTATGAAGGGAGGGGATACAAAGACTAGAAAATATAAAAATGGAAATATCACTGTTACTGTAGAACCGACATCATCAGGTATGGCAACTATCTTTGATAAGGATGTTTGGATTTATAGTATATCCAAGTTACAGGAAGCCATGAATAATAATGAGGAGATAAGCCGAACTATTTGTTTTACGCCTTATGATTTTTTAGTGACTACGAATAGAGAAATAGGCGGTAGAACATATAATGAATTAGAAAAGTCTTTAAAAAGATTGGCTGGTACAAGAATAACAACGAACATTGTATATTCTGATGAAAAACAGGAATCAATAGGCTTTGGTCTTATTGATAGTTGGCGGATTCTTGAAGAAAAGAAAGGTAATCTTGATATTGGTATGATAGAAGTCACCTTACCGGACTGGCTCTATCAAGCATTACATAAAAAGAAAATGCTAAAAATTAGTCCCGATTACTTCCGTATCCGAAAAGCAATAGATAGGCGACTTTATGAAATAGCCCGTAAGCATTGTGGTAATCAGGGGGAGTTTACGATATCCCTTGAAAAACTGCATTTAAAAACGGGGAGTACCGCATTGTTGAAAATGTTCAGGCATAATATTAAACAACTGGCTAAGGTGAACGACTTGCCCGATTACAGTATTCGTTACGATGCCAAAGCGGATATGGTGATTTTTAATAACCGCAATCTGACGCCGGAGCAGGAAGAGAAAGAGCAACAACGGGAAAAAGGTAAGCGGGAAATTTATAAGTTAAAAAATTCATTGGCAACTAAGCGAGGTGGAAAATGAAAAATAATGTTTATCAATTCCCACAAGGGAAGCAGAGAGAGGCCGTAAAAAAAGCGGCTTCTCAATCAAAACGGAAGCGTTTTTTTGCCAAATTTTTAAAGCTTTTTTCAAAAGGTATTCATTGGGTTTGGTTTTCGATTCGACTTGTGATTGCCAGTAGCTTACACACGGTAACCGGTATTCTACTTGCGCTACTGTATGGATTTAAAGGCGTGATAATTTTTCTTGGTGGGGGGATTTGTCTTGTCACTTACTTCCATCTTGGAAAACATTTTATTGCACCTAATAACTATACCCTTCCAATCCTTGCGGCAGTTTGTATTATTGCTTTATTGGGCGAGGCATTAATCACTTTTCTAAATGATGTGATGCCGTTCCATCGACTACTTGGTATCTGGGACAAAGAGGCTAAAATCAAGGATGATGAAAGCAGACAGGTTGCGAATGATGGGTAACGTCGTATGTCTCTACACCAGTTTGCTTATGCGTAGTTTTGCATGCCTATCTGCTTCACCTATGCCCACAGTAACGATAGAATATTGAGTATCAAGATGAATAAATCTAGGCCACAAAGCCACTACAAATGTGCACATTTGTAGCTCTCGCCAGCCGCTACACGGGGTTTTTGGAGGAAGAATGAAATTTATCAGTTTTAGAATAGAGAACGGTAATTATACCAAATTAAAGGATGCGATAATAAAGTTAAGTGGTAAAACCCCCACTGCTTTTTTTTCTGCCATTGCCAATAAAATTATTTCTCAACATACGACAGACGTCGATACCATTTCCAGCAAAGAATCGCCATTATCAAATGTGAGGCAAATCCGTTTATCTGATGAGATGCTTAATCAGTTAACACTGCAAGCGGATTCCCGGCACTGGTCAGTGGCTAAAGAAATCCGGTTTATGTTAAATCTTGCCATGACGACGGAGCCTGTTCTTCTGGATGAGGAAGTGGAAGAATTACGCCGTGCAAGAAATGCGGTCAATACGG
>NZ_NHNG01000283.1:0-3206 GCF_002287155.1 Arsenophonus sp. ENCA | reverse complement strand
AGGCAAACGGCTATAGGAGCCAGATTCAGCGTAAAGGCCATCGAAACAAACCGTTGTCCAAGACTCAGCAAGGGCGAAACCACAGGATTGCAAAGACTAGGGCACGGGTTGAACATGCATTTGCGGCGATGGAACAAATGGGTAGAAAACTGATCCGCACCATTGGACAGGTGCGCGCTAATTTTGCCATGACGATGATGGCAGCATGTTACAACCTAAAGCGGTTGGCGTACTTCCAGAGCGCGTGCATCGTGGCTTTCTGACGCCCAGAATGGGTCAAATGGCCCTAGCCAGGGCAATGTGCGATAGAATCAGTAACGTGATAATCAAAAAAAATCTAATTATTTAGAATGAAAGCCAAGGGTTAATTGAAAATCTTGAGTTTTTCGAGGTGCCCTAGAGTTGAGTAATTAAAGTGAGATGAGAATGCAAAAGCCAACCCTTTTTAGAAAAATGGCAGGTGAAGATAAGGAGCATTGCCCTAAATGTCAAAGTGAACTTATTATTCGAAATGGGGGCTATGGGCCTTTTGTAGCTTGCTCTAACTATCCTAAATGTGATTATGTTCGGCCATTAAAACAAGCAGCAGACAGCCAAATAATTAAAGAATTACAGGATTATTTTTGTCCCAAATGTGGGCATAATTTGGTGTTGAAGCAAGGACGTTTTGGTATGTTTATTGGTTGCAGTCATTATCCTAAATGTGAACATACAGAGTTAATTGATAAACCTGATGAAACATTAGTTGGATGTCCACAGTGTCAAGGTGGTGAATTACTGCAAAGAACATCACGTTTTGGCAAAGTATTTTATGGTTGTAATTGTTATCCTAAATGTCAATTTGTGCTGAATGCTAAACCAATTTCTGGTAAATGTTCTTTCTGTCAGTATCCATTATTAATAGAAAAAAAGGTTTCACAAAATATGAAAATATTTTGTGCAAATAAATTGTGTAATAAACAGCAGTAATAAAAATAAATGGAATAAATTGGTATGGTTGATGAAATATCCCCTTCATGGCGGAATATTATTTTAGCGCTAAATGAAGGTAAAATTATAGCCTATCCGACAGAAGCTGTTTTTGGCCTCGGATGTGATCCTGATAACGATAAAGCAGTCCGTAAGTTATTATTATTAAAAAAGCGTTCATGGAAAAAAGGACTAATTTTAATAGCTGGAGACTATAAACAATTAACACCTTATATTGATGATAATAAATTAACTAATTTACAAAAAGAAATGATGCTTTCAACAGGGTCTGAAGCTATAACTTGGGTAGTGCCCGCTAGAAAAGACATACCAAAATGGTTAACAGGAAAATTTGATTCACTTGCGGTTCGTATTACAAATTTTGAATTAATTAAAAAGCTTTGTTTTTTATATGGCAAACCATTGATTTCTACTAGTGCTAATTTAAATGGATTATCACCATGCAGAACAAAAGAAGAAGTTATTGCTCAGTTTAATGGCCAAGTATCCGTTTTAGAGGGTTCTGTTGGAGGACGTAAGAACCTATCTGAAATTCGAGATATAATGACAGGTCACTTGTATCGAAAAGGGTAATGCAAATGGAAGAATTTGCAGTATTTGGAAATCCAGTAGTACATAGTAAATCACCACTTATTCATAAATTATTTGCTGAACAAACTGGTATTAAATATGAATATGGAAAAGTGCTAGTTCCTTTAAATAAATTTGAAGAAAAATTAGATGATTTTTTTTGCCGAGGAGGAAAGGGAGCAAATATTACTTTACCCTTCAAGGAATTAGCCTACCATAAAGTTGATGAATTAACTGAACAAGCTCAAATATGTGGTTCAATTAATACTATCAAGAGGTTAGATGATCATAGATTACTTGGTGATAATACCGATGGAATAGGTTTAGTTTTAGATCTTGAGCGTTTGCGCTTTATTGAAAAGGGAATGCATATATTAGTAATTGGTGCTGGTGGTGCAGCACGTGGTGTTATAGCTCCTATTTTAAATTATGGCTGTCGAATAACTATTACGAATCGAACATTTAGCAAAGCAGATAAACTAGCAAAACAATTTTCTGCTATAGGGCATATTAATTCATTGATGTTGGAGTCTATTCATTCTGCTGAGTATGATTTAGTGATCAATGCGACATCTTCTGGTGTTGCAGGGGAAGTTCCTGCTATTTCATCCAATATATTTAAGCAAAATGTTTTTTGTTATGACATGTTCTATCGATTAAATGAAACGCCATTTTTAACATTAGCGAAAACCCACGGAGTATTAAAATATGCTGATGGTATTGGTATGTTAGTCGGTCAGGCGGCTTTTGCTTTTAAACTATGGCACGGTAAATTACCTGATATTTCATCTGTATTACAGCGATTAAAAGAAAATGCTGACATAAATTAGTTGGTATATTTATACGGAAAAAAATGATAACGATATCAGGTAACAATTAAGGATAGCATATTTGATAATACACTTATAAGTAATTATTTTTCCAATTTTCATAATTAGTTGCGGACTGAACTAAGCCTTCTAACTCTTCTGACGATAATTTTCTAATCTGTTTTACAGGACTACCAATATATAAATAACCACTTTCCAATTTTTTGCCTTGAGTGACTAAACTACCTGCACCGATAACGACATCAGCCTCAATCTTTGCGCCATCTAAAATAATTGAACCCATTCCAATCAAAGTTCGGTTACCAATAGTACATCCATGCAACATAACTTTGTGTCCAACGGTAACGTCTTCGCCAATAATAAGAGGATATCCTTGGGGATTAAGTTTATTTTTATGAGTAACATGAAGTACTGAACCATCTTGAATATTAGTTCTTGCTCCGATAGATATATAATTGACATCACCACGTATGATAGTTAGTGGCCAAATACTTACATTGTCAGAGATACTTACATCGCCAATTATCACAGCAGTTGGATCGATAAACACACTATTTCCAATAACAGGTTTTGAATGCAAATAAGGTCTTATATTAGAAGTCATTCGCCAATTCCCAAACGAAATGTAACAAAGTAAATCCTTGGTCATACATAGATAAAATTACTGTAATGACCCCATAAGAGATACTGTTGTATGAAGGGAAAACATTTGAACTTACATGAGCGTTTTTATATCGAAAAACGAATAATTGACGGTGTTACTCAGGCCACTATTGCTAGAGAATTGGGGCTTTCTCGTTCAACTGTCAGCAGGGA
>NZ_NHNG01000087.1:0-3222 GCF_002287155.1 Arsenophonus sp. ENCA | reverse complement strand
AGGCAAACGGCTATAGGAGCCAGATTCAGCGTAAAGGCCATCGAAACAAACCGTTGTCCAAGACTCAGCAAGGGCGAAACCACAGGATTGCAAAGACTAGGGCACGGGTTGAACATGCATTTGCGGCGATGGAACAAATGGGTAGAAAACTGATCCGCACCATTGGACAGGTGCGCGCTAATTTTGCCATGACGATGATGGCAGCATGTTACAACCTAAAGCGGTTGGCGTACTTCCAGAGCGCGTGCATCGTGGCTTTCTGACGCCCAGAATGGGTCAAATGGCCCTAGCAAGGGCAATGTGCGATAGAATCAGTAACGTGATAATCAAAAAAAATCTAATTATTTAGAATGAAAGCCAAGGGTTAATTGAAAATCTTGAGTTTTTCGAGGTGCCCGGTAATTAAATAAACCAATTAACAAAAACTGAATGCATAGTAAATATGCATTCAGGATTGATAGATAATAGAGTGGAGAAAATAAAGTAAAAATTTAATCGTTAATGAGTAGCTTTAATTATTTTCAACTTGCTATATCAAGCGCTAAAAATAAAATTGTTACTCTAATTAGCAAACAAAATTAAATTTATTTCGCCTTAAATAATACTTATAGGACGTAGTTAACCTGCCAGGGATGGCAACCCATATTTTAAAGCTATGGTGATTAATATGAGAGGTAGATCGCTTTATTAATAGTTAGATAAAAAAGTTGTTTACTTCTTTTATCAGTTAATTTACCATTTGCAATTTCGTGTAGATCAAAGAAAATAATATTTTTAGGATTCAATGACATGACGTACAGTAAAAAAAAATCTGTTTAGTGTATTTCTGTTTAGTGTATTATTGGCTATTATGATGTTGACAGGATGTGCGGGTTTCGCTAAAAAAAATAGCGATATCGATAGTCAGACAGCTGCAGTTGAATCTCCAGTCGACAAATCTGGAATATTATTTAATGGTATTATTATTTCCTCAACAAATAATCAATGTATTGATCATTTAAATCTGCTTAAAAAAACTGAACCGGTTAAATATCAAAAATATATTAAAGATTACGTCATTATTATGGATGATATTAAATATTGGAATATCAATAAAAATATTATGGATAGTGATTCAAAAAATCTGTTAGCGATGGCACTCAATACCAAACTTGATTTATTATGTGCAAAGGTAAAATATAATAATTTTGTTAGCACTAAAAAGAAAATACAGAAGTTAGCTGATTCCTATCAAAAGTAGTTAATCTTCTATTATATGCATGATATCTATATTAATTTTTTATGTTTTATTATATAAAAAGTTTAATTATTTACTAATTTAATTAAGCTTTTTATATCTTAAAATAAATTTTATCAAATTAATCTGATGCTATGGTAGGTAATTATTGTAGTGTTGCGATGATAATCTGGCTAGCGGCAAAAATCGCTGTCACTTTACTGCCAATTTTTATATTCTGTTCTGCTATTTCTTGATTTGACATGATTGAGCAAAGTAATAATCCATCCTCTAGTTTCACCTTCAGCTCACTATCTTTATCATCTTTTTCTATATCAGCTACCGTGGCAATTATTATATTATCGGCTGCTGGAGTTGTTGTTTGTTGTGGCAGCAATTTTATTGCTGGTGCTTTGATCAAAATTAAAACTTCTTTGCCAGCAGTTAAGTGTAATCGTTTGCTACTTTGCTTGGTTAATGATGCATTGATAATGGTGTTACTATTAGTTAACTGAATTTTGATATTTTGCTGAATTGAGTGGTTATCATACTCAATTAAAGTACCAAAAAATTGATTACGCGCGCTGGTTTGTAATGAAAAACGTGAGATTGCCGCCAGTAAGCTATCGAGCGGTAAATTTTCATCATTTAACACATGATAGGCTTGTTGCTGGATCTGTTTTAATAATCCATAGAGTTGCAATAACCGTTCACCATAGGGTGTTAAAGTGGTACCACCGCCACCTTTACCGCCAGTTGCACTGGAAAGTAGCGCTTTATCGGCTATTTGGTTCATTTCGCTTATTGCATGCCAGGCGCTTTTATAATTCATGCCCGCCAATTGTGCTGCTTGCTTGATCGAACCAGAAGATTTTATATATAGAAGTAAGTTGATCCGCCGTGCGTCAGCAAATAGCCGATCATGACGTTTTAAAGTTAAGAAAATATCCATAAAAACAGCCTTATTAGCCTAAACACGGTTAATTAATTTATTGTGTTATTGTACTTTGTTATATCAAATAGTGAGAATAGAATGAAGGCTTATTGATTGTTTCTAAGAAATATCTGCTGATAGAGAATTAGTATTGTTAAAATATAGTAATATCTGTCACTAACCGTATTATTGGTGTAAAAAAATGAAAATATCTAGTACTAGCCTTCAAAAGAGAAAATAAATAGAATAATCTAACTTATAAGGTTATTATTTAGTTATGTTCATATTTTACGTAATTGAATAGATCATTATTTTGCTGAGGCTCTCAATGCTAGAAATTTTAAAAAGTATGCTTTTTGCTCTGTGTATGGTGCCTATCGTGATGGGCGGTATTATGTTATTAATTTATGGCATTGGCGAGCTTTTTAATATATTGTCGAAGGCACAGTTTCGTCATTCAAAGAAACAACATTAATTCGTTTATCTTCTCTTGATAGTTAGCCAACATTTTTTGGCATTGCCTGAAAAAGCGTTTTATGCTTTTTCAGGCGCTTTATTATTTATTTTTAATCTGAAATGATATATTTAATTTAGACATAACAAATACCTCAATGATCTCCCCGTTATCTATTCTTGGCTGTTTATTATTTGTTCGGCAATAAGCTTAATACTCTAGGGCACCTCGAAAAACTCAAGATTTTCAATTAACCCTTGGCTTTCATTCTAAATAATTAGATTTTTTTTGATTATCACGTTACTGATTCTATCGCACATTGCCCTGGCTAGGGCCATTTGACCCATTCTGGGCGTCAGAAAGCCACGATGCACGCGCTCTGGAAGTACGCCAACCGCTTTAGGTTGTAACATGCTGCCATCATCGTCATGGCAAAATTAGCGCGCACCTGTCCAATGGTGCGGATCAGTTTTCTACCCATTTGTTCCATCGCCGCAAATGCATGTTCAACCCGTGCCCTAGTCTTTGCAATCCTGTGGTTTCGCCCTTGCTGAGTCTTGGACAACGGTTTGTTTCGATGGCCTTTACGCTGAATCTGGCTCCTATAGCCGTTTGCCT
>NZ_NHNG01000404.1:0-3237 GCF_002287155.1 Arsenophonus sp. ENCA | reverse complement strand
AAATTCGTCAAGGTATAATTGATTTGGCTTATCATTAGATACTGGCAGTAATTTAAGCGGCTTGGTTTCATTTGTAACACTCTACAGAATTTTTATTCTATTTTATGTGAAATTTGCGTAAGTCCTATACCTTAATAATTTTCTGATCGATATCAACAAATTAATACCACTTGTGTGAATAGGAAATATTTAATGATACTCATTGCCAAGCAGTTTGCCAGTTTACGTCACTATTGTTACAAATTTATCCCACTAATTGCTGTTTTTTTGACCGCATGTACATTTAATCAACAATTAACAACTGAAAAAAACGGCTCAATAACCAATCCATTATGGATAAACCACCAGCAGCAACTGGTCAAGTTGACAAAATTTCAAACCCGTGGTGCTTTTGCCTATATTGGCCCAGATAATAAAACCTATGCCAAATTCTTTTGGCAACAATATACGCTGTCTAATTACCGCCTGTTACTGACCAATCCATTAGGGACAACAGAATTAGAGCTCAATGTAACCCCTGGCGTTACCCAGCTAATGGATAGAGAAGGTAAAAAATATGTCAACCATCATCCAGCACAGATGATTTATCAATTAACAGGTATGGAAATTCCAATTGAAAACCTGCCCTATTGGTTAATCGGTTTACCCACTAATGCCACATCATTCACACTAGACGAAAATGGGCTGTTAAAAACCATCGAATATAGGCAAAATGGCGAAACCTGGCATTTGAACTACCTTGCTTATCATCAGGATAGTCAGCCTAAACTACCTAGCCGGATTGAATTAACACAAGGTAAACAACGTATTAAGTTAAAAATGGACAGTTGGACGCTAAACGAATGACATTAACCTGGCCCTCTCCAGCAAAACTTAACTTATTTCTCTATATTACCGGCCGTCGAGCTGATGGTTACCATCAACTTCAGACTCTGTTTCAATTTCTTAACTATGGTGATGAAATTACCATCAAACCACGTGAAGATAATCAAATTCGGCTGCTTACACCCTTTACTAATCTGCCAGCAGAAAATAACCTTATTGTTAAAGCAGCGCGTTTATTACAGCGCTATTGGATTGAAGTAGATCGCGCTGATAGTCATCAAGGTGCCGACATTTATGTAAAGAAAAGATTACCCACCGGCGGTGGTTTAGGCGGGGGCTCTTCTAATGCAGCAACCACATTGATTGCCTTAAATCACCATTGGCAAACTCGTATTGATGATAATACTCTAGCCGAGCTTGGCCGTCAGCTCGGCGCCGATGTTCCGGTATTCGTAATAGGTCATGCAGCTTTCGCGCAAGGCATCGGTGATCAACTTTTGCCAGCCAGTCCTGCAGAAAAATGGTATTTAGTGGCCCACCCTGGAATAAATATTGCTACCCAACAAATTTTTGCTGATCCGGAATTAAAACGTAATTCCGCAAAACGCTCGTTAAGCGCATTGTTACAAGGGCCATACGCAAATGATTGTGAACCAATCGCAAGAAAACGTTTCCCTGAGGTTGAAGAGCTTATTTCATGGCTGCTAGAATATACATCATCACGTCTTACCGGCACAGGTGCTTGCGTTTTTGCTGAATTCGAAACTGAAGCTGCTGCCCGTAAGGTGTTAAATAAAGCCCCAGAGTGGGTGCAGGGTTTCGTTGCGCAAGGCGTTAACCAGTCTCCTTTGCATACATTCCGCGCTGGGATTTCCAGATATCGAGACCATCAATAATAATATTTTTTGGTCGATAATATCTTTATAGACGCAAGCCTGAGGTTTTTTACGTGCCTGATATGAAGCTTTTTGCTGGTAATGCTACACCGGAACTTGCTCAACGTGTTGCCAACCGACTGTATACGAGCCTTGGCGACGCTGCGGTTGGTCGTTTTAGTGATGGTGAGGTTAGTGTACAAATTAATGAAAATGTCCGTGGTGGTGATATTTTCATCATACAATCAACGTGTGCCCCAACAAACGACAATTTAATGGAGCTTGTTGTCATGGTTGATGCACTACGCCGTGCATCTGCTGGTCGGATCACCGCTGTCATTCCCTATTTTGGTTATGCACGTCAAGATCGCCGTGTACGTTCAGCACGTGTGCCTATTACCGCTAAAGTAGTGGCCGATTTTCTTTCCAGTGTTGGTGTTGACCGGGTCTTAACTGTCGATCTGCATGCCGAGCAAATCCAGGGGTTTTTTGATGTGCCGGTAGATAACGTTTTTGGTAGTCCGATTTTGTTAGAAGATATGCTACAACAAAATCTAGACAATCCGATCGTCGTTTCACCAGATATAGGCGGAGTAGTACGCGCCCGCGCCATTGCCAAATTATTAAATGATACCGATATGGCCATTATTGATAAACGTCGGCCACGCGCAAACGTTTCCCAAGTTATGCATATCATTGGTGATGTTGCTAATCGAGACTGTGTACTGGTTGATGATATGATAGATACCGGTGGTACCTTGTATAAAGCCGCTGAAGCACTTAAGGAACGAGGCGCTAAACGGGTCTTTGCATATGCTACCCATCCCATATTTTCCGGTAATGCCGTCGCTAATATTAAAGATTCAGTCATTGATGAGGTGGTTGTTTGTGACACTATTCCCTTATCAGCTGAAATCAAACAGCTCAATAAGGTTCGCTCATTAACGCTATCAGGCATGTTGGCTGAAGCCATTCGCAGGATCAGCAACGAAGAGTCAATCTCAGCGATGTTTGAACACTAAATAATAAATTACGCTCAGTTAAATTTTTAGCTGCCGCATTTATTAACTTAGTACTACCGAAAACCCTTTGATATTTATCACGGGATTTTTCTTTACTTTAAGATAGATTACCGACGATGCCGCTCGTCAAAATTTCGCAGCCACCAATAACGATCAGCAATGCCCTCATGACCACTCACTCTGGCACCAGCTAACCAAATCAAAGCACCAATAAAAAGACTAATCAGTGATATTTCTGCTAAATATTCGGGTAGATCTAATTGAAAAAGTGCGACAGGAAGTCGTCTGACATATTGTTTTGAAAAAGGAATGGACAAAACCAGTCATCCCATTGACTGTAACCTACCGTGACAGGCGTGGCGGGCAACTGCGGGGTCTGAAGCTCACGGGACAATGTAACCTTGCATTGTAAAATGCGATAACGAAACCGTGAGGGAATAGTTATTACCTGCAAGCATCATGCGGATGAGGTGCTAGGTTTATCGGTATGGTTAACATATGTGAACTGTTAATAA
>NZ_NHNG01000014.1:0-3237 GCF_002287155.1 Arsenophonus sp. ENCA | reverse complement strand
GACGTCTTTAACTCCAGGAAAGGCGCGAAAAAATTCCTCAGCAGAGCGAATTTGACGAGCGGGCAAAACACATTCTCGCCCCAAGGTCATCTCTAAAACCGGCAATAATATTTTTACCCAGCGACATGCCCGTGTTCTATCTAAACCAAAAAGAAGTCCTTGCAAATCATAGGTCGGATAACATTTTAAATACAATAAAATAAAAAGCAGTTTATCTAATGGGGTTGGGATAAATCCTTTCTGCCCTGCACCCATCTGCCGCTCGTGAGCTTTTCGATTCTTTTTCCGATAAATCAAATAACAAGCTGAAAATTCAGCGGCTAAATTTTTCAATTCTTCGACTGATAATCCAATGATTGCTTTACATAAACGATTATCTCGTAACAACTGCTCTTTGTTGATCATTTCAAACCGTTATTTTCTAAGTTAAACCTCTTTTTATTGTCTATAGCGTGACAATAAATGCAAGTCTCTATTCAGCAACTAGTTTATTAACCTTTCACAGTCACAGCCCTGAGATTAATGCCAATTTCAGTGAATACGTGAAAAACTGTGTTATCCCTGATATCCAGCTAAACCACAAATACAGCTTAAGCTAGCTACTCAATACCCGCGATATTTATAGTCTGATTTTCTCCAAACCCAGCCCCTTAAGAGGCATTTATTATCAGGGCTGGGAAGCTGAAAACACGGAAGGGGCACGCAGTCAGTTTATGACCTGTCAGCAAGCCACCGTGAAACTCAAATCGCTGCTTAATCTGGATACCACGGGAAGCGGCAGGACACTGATGTTTTATGCCCGTAAACTGTTTCCAGGCCGACACGATGCGTCCGTGGTGTTACCGCATATGCTGGAAGGCAGCTATAACTACTTTATGAAAGCCAGCCAAAGTGCCGCCGATATTTTAAAACAGAACATCATGATAGCGGGCTTAAGAAAAGGTTTTAACGCCTATGCCGCCGCCATGAATGACCCTGCGGGGTTAAATCTCATTACCACCGAGCAATCGCTGGCAAAAATGCGCTTATCCCATCAGGCCAGTTATCATCTGGCCAGTGAAATGTTGCCGCAACTCAATACCGTGTTGATGCTGTTGTGTATTTCGCTCTTTCCGATTATGGCCTTAGCGCTTTTTGTGTGAGAAATTACCTACAAAGTCATCATTAATTACCTGAACATCATGGGCAGGCTGATGTTATGGCCGGTGATGTTTTCTATCTTTAATCACATTTATAATTTTATGATGGCCACCACCTTAAGTAGGGAAAGTGTCACCTTCTCGAATCTGGACAGACTGACTCAAACAGGGAGCACTACCGCAGGGATTGCCGGCTGGATGATGATGTCGGATTCCGTTTTTGAGTTTTAAACTCTTTACCTCCCTCGGCCAACAGATTGAAAGTGCCGGCTATTATTTGGGTAACGCTCTGGCAGGGGCAACGACCGCGGACGCGTCAGCCGTCGCCAGCGGAAATTACAACATGGCCAATATGCAGGGGGAAAATATCAATGGCTTTAAAACCGATGTAAACCGCAGTTTCAAAGCCGGACTCTCCAGCCAGCAAATCGATAACGGGGCGATGATTAGCACCACCCAAAGTGGTCAGCATATTGTCGATACCACGCAAGCCATCTCAAAACTGCCGTTTAGTTTGGACACTAGTTCGATGCTAGACACCAGCTTTAGTAAAGCCTTAAGTAGCCAACACCGTGAAACCGAAAGCTACCATCAGGGATTAAAAAGTGCCATTAATGATACCTATAATATTTCAACCGCGCTAAGTAATCAGTTTAGCAAGCAGGGATCGCAAGATAGTAGATTATCCAGTGAACAACGTCAGGCCATTGAAGACATCCAACGACAATCACAACAAGCTAAATCTTCTCTTTCATCAAATAATAGTACGTCACGAGAGGATAAAACTTGAACGGATAGAACCGACATAGGGGGATTTGGAGTATCTGGATCTTTTGGTGTTAGTAACAAAAATATGGGCGGTGTTGCTAATGCAAAGGCAAATCTTGAAGCGTCATATCGACACCAATGGGTTGACACTAATACAGACTCTGCGTCAAAAAGCAATAAAACATCAGAAGACCTGCAGGTAGCAAGAGATTTTTCTGCCAGCCAATCCGCATCGGTGATAAGAAATATGACCGATAATGATGTTAGCCGGATTTCCAATGCCGAAACCCGTTCTTTGGTGAGAGATTTACGAGCCTCACTGCAAAATACCAGCGAAAACTTCGCCGGATTTACCGCAAGTCAAACCAAAGAGCAAAGTATCTCGGAGCAAGCCAATTTAACCGAAACAGAACGTTTAAGTGCTTCACATCGCCTGGAGCAGGAGTTTACCCAGTTTGCTTATTCACGTTTAGGTGAAGCAGAGGCAAGTCATGTGTTAACGGATTCTGGGTCGCCTGTGGTTAGGGCACAGCGTGAAGCGCTAGTAAGTGAATTTAGCGATCGGATTGCCGAGGATATCCGGCATAATCACTTTGCCAATCAAACGGTGGTGGCCAGTCATTATCAAGGCATGCAAGTCCCACATGATGCCAGTCAATATGATCCAGTTGGGTTTAATCAAAGTGCGGTACAATTGGAAAAGCAAGCCGATAAAGGCCAGATTCGGCAACACCAGACTATTGTTAACCCTGAAACAGGTGAAAGCAATAAAGTCAGTCTACTTGAATCCGCCGAGGCTAATACTGGTGAATATGCGAAAGCAATACGGGCAGAAAAAACCGATTTTGGGCACCAAGTGGCACCCACGCAGGATAAAATAACCGCCAATGAGAAGGCGATAAATAAGGGAAAATCCGCTAATATTAATAGATATGAAGAGAAGGGGGGCATGAAATTTTTAACCTTTGTCATCATGATAATTACACTGGAATCATTATGTTTGTTTTTCTTTAAACAAACTTTCTCCATGATCACTATGTCGATTATAGCGATAAGTGGTTTCTTTTGTTTTACTGCAACCCGTTGGAAAAATAGTCAAAAAATTGTAAAAATAGTTGTTAATTTTTTTTACGTATTTGGTAGTTCTCTTGGGCACCTCGAAAAACCTAAGCCGAGTTTGATTTTGCTGATAAAGTTATCGGAAGCTGGTCTACTGAGCTAACCACCATGAAGAAACGCAGCGCCATTAAGAATGACCTCTTTGCAAACCAGTATCACCAACAGACGATCGACAAGTTGGGTGACCCGCTGGTCAAGATCGAAACCTGTA
>NZ_NHNG01000086.1:0-3242 GCF_002287155.1 Arsenophonus sp. ENCA | reverse complement strand
ATCAAGCCATACCGTGAGAGACCCGCGCTGCCTGAGTGCTTTGTTGTATGCAGGCCAGTTGGTGATTTTAAACTTTTGCTTTGCCATAGGGACCCGATGATGAAACGACTGTAGCGATCAGATCCCCCCAATCACCTAAAAGTTCGATTTATTCAACAAAGCCAATGATAAGTTGAAAGGCAATTTTATTACCACCAATAGCACAAAGAAATTTTATTTTAATAATTTAAGCCAGTTTTCTAGTCACAAAGAATTAAATAGAATGAAAAATTTTGATGCTATGGAGATTGAATTTAATATAAATTATAAAATAAATCATAAAGTTAGTTTTGGGACGAGATTTCTTAATGAAATAGATGGTATTAATTATAGATTAACTGAATTTGATTTAATTGCGCAGTGGTATTTCTAATCAAACTATTGTTTTATTTTTCTATTTTACCAAAATATTATATTAAATATTAGTTAAATTATTAGAGGAAAATTTTACGGCTCTCAAGTACAATAATTAGTTGATTGACTCAGCAATGGAGTTATTATTGAATGCCGCACCTCATAGACCCTTTACCAAAAACGATGCTTGCTATTGAAATTATTGAACCTGGCGGGCCGGAAAAGCTTAGTCCCACCCAATTACCACTAATAAAACCACCAAAATCACATTTACTTGTTAAAGTTGCCGCCGCGGGTGTCAATCGTCCTGATATTTTTCAGCGTATGGGGGTTTATCCACCACCAGCAGATGCATCTCCAATACCAGGATTAGAAATTGCCGGTCAGGTAGTTAGTGTTGGAGAAGGTTGTCAGCGTTGGAAAAAAGGCGATAAAGTTTGTGCTTTAGTTGCCGGTGGAGGATATGCTGAATATTGTCTGGTACATGAAGCGATCGCTTTACCTGTTGGTGATCTTAGTTATATCGAAGCGGCGGCATTGCCAGAAAACTTTTTTACTGTTTGGGCTAATGTTTTCCAAATTGGTCAACTCAAAAAAAATGAAACTGTTCTCGTTCATGGTGGCACCTCTGGTATTGGTAGTGTTACCATCATGTTAGCAAAAATTTTTGGTGCTAAAGTATTCACTACTATTGGTTCAGTGGAAAAAATGAAGGTGGCATCTTCTTTAGGTGCTGATAAAGTTATTAACTATATGACAGAAGATTTTGCTGAAAAAATAGCTAAATATACCCAAAATAAAGGGGTCGATATGGTGGTTGATCTGATTGGTGGCGATTATGTTAATAAAAATTATCAAATTGCCGCTAAACATGGCCGTATCATTCAAGTTGGTATGATGCGTGGGGCACCTCAGCAGTTAAATTTAATGCCATTAATGGTTAAACAATTAGTTCATACTGGTTCAACAATGCGAGCAAGAACTTTAGCGGAAAAAATAGCGATTGCAACAGCGTTAGAAAATAAGGTTTGGCCACTGATTAATTCAGGTAAGATAAAACCCATTATTGCTAAAACTTATCCATTAAAACAACCAGAAAAAGCGCATCGTTTTATGGAGTCAGGAGCTTTAATTGGTAAATTAGTATTAGTTAATGAATACTTTTAATATTGGTATTTTAAGCATTATTTTCACTTTATTGAGAGCTACTCTGTAGTTAAAAATTTATGGTTAAATTATATGAATAAACAGTCTAATTACCTGAAATTACTTCTAATATTATTACCTTTACCAGCTTTAGCCTATGATGAACAAGCTTCGTTAGAACAGTATCCTACTAAAGATATTGTGGCTTATTTCCAGCAAGCACAACAAAAAGGTTTAACTGGCATAGCTCAAAAAAGTAAGTCGGTCTATGCGCGACTTGCTACGCCGGGTAAAATTATTAAGACAATCATTAAAGGCGTTGGAACTGAGGTAATATCGTCGCCCGCTGAGGAGGGTGATTGGGTGGTGGAAAATATTTGTCCTGCCACAGGTAATGAGCAATATTTGGTTGAAAAAGCAAAATTTCACCAGTATTATCATGATCCTGTTACCGTATCAAGCAAGCCTAATTATTTACGTTTTATTCCGACCGGTAAAATGATGAATTATTTTATTGTACCTGAAACCGAATCGGCGTTTACCTTTATTAATAGCTGGGGAAAAAAGCAATTATTGCGTGCCGGTGACATTGTTATTCAACCTGTTAGCCAGCCTCAAAGTTTTTATCATGTGCCAAAACAGTCTTTTTTTTGTACTTATAATATTCTGATCACTGCACATAAATCGTCTAATAACTTTGCCAGTAATTAGTAATGTCTGCGCTGGTGCTTATCATGTTCTAATTGATATTCTTAAAGTTAATCTGGCACATTATTTCTCAAATCAAAATCGATTTATTCATCGGTTTTTTTTATATTATATTTATTTACAATAGGTAATGCCTATTGAATTAATAGTAAAAAGGAATTAGACGTAATACTTTTATGTTTATATATTAAATACCTATCAAATAGAAGGGAGCAGCAAAATGTCTTTGGTTAATACAGAAATTAAACCTTTTCAAAATACCGCCTTTAAAGATGGAAAATTTATCGATATATCTGAAAAAGATATTAAAGGTAAATGGAGCATTTTTTTCTTTTATCCTGCTGATTTTACCTTTGTTTGCCCAACTGAATTAGGTGATTTAGCTGATCACTATGAAGAGTTTCAAAAACTAGGCGTCGAAATTTATTCTGTTTCAACGGATACCCATTTTACTCATAAAGAGTGGCATGGTCATTCAGACACGATTGGTAAAATTAAATATACCATGATTGGCGATCCTAGTTGGACATTAACGCGTAATTTTGAAGTGATGCGCAAATATCAAGAAAATGATGAACAAAAAGAATTAGGATTAGCAGATCGTGGCACATTTATTGTTGATCCAAAAGGTATCATCCAGGCAGTTGAAATTACTGCGGAAGGTATTGGGCGTGATGCATCCGATTTATTACGTAAAATTAAAGCTGCGCAATATGTAGCAAGCCATCCAGGGGAAGTATGTCCAGCTAAATGGAAAGAAGGGGAAGCAACCTTATCACCTTCACTCGATTTGGTAGGAAAAATTTAATTAAAATTTTTTGTGAGTAATTTTACTGTGTTCGGGTGCATTAGCACCCGTTTTTTTCGGGGCCCATTCCCAGTCGAAACGCAACAACCCCATAAAACGTTATGCAGCCATTAGATGAGCTAAAAATACTTCATTTGGAGAAAAATAGCCCAACGATTTTCGTCCCCGAGTATTAAGTATGTGCTCA
>NZ_NHNG01000547.1:0-700 GCF_002287155.1 Arsenophonus sp. ENCA | reverse complement strand
TTCACGCTTCTCAGAGAGAATTGCTTCTTTTTTTAATAATAGTGACTGTTCATCTTCACTCAGACGGCGTTTGCTTGTGCCACTTCTGGCCTCTTCAAGAATGGCTAACTGGTTTTCTGTTTTAAAAAGTTCTCGTCGTTGCTGGCTGATAATCCCAACATATTGACTTTCATCCTGTAATGTTCGTAATTCTGCCTGCAGTGCTCTGTTTCTGGCTTGCGCTTCCTCCTCCCAACGGGTGCCTAAAGACGGGCGGTATGCATCAGCTTTTGAAGCTGAACTTGATTTTTCTTTCGCATAACGGGCATTTTCACGCCTTATCGCTTCATCGACTACGGATTTTGAACCACCCGAATTTCTTATTCTTTCAAGCTCACTTTGATGCTTTTCTTCCGCATTTTCATATTTGCGTTTAAGCGCCTGGTCAACCCTAAACCGTGCTTTCTCTGCTTCTTGAGTCCTTACAGCCGCTTGTTTTCTCTGATTTTCAATATCCTGTTGATATTTTTTCTCTTTCAGTAAATCAAGTTCACGCCTTAAATCTGTCTCCGTTTTCCCTGAGGCATTATAATAATTTAATCTTGCAACCGGATTTACCTGGAATGCGACTAATTTTTCCTCATACTCACGTATCTTCTGGTCTAATGTGTGTTCACGACCAATATCTAACATGCTATCCCAGGCCAGTCTTGCTTTATCT
>NZ_NHNG01000072.1:0-3256 GCF_002287155.1 Arsenophonus sp. ENCA | reverse complement strand
TACAGGTTTCGATCTTGACCAGCGGGTCACCCAACTTGTCGATCGTCTGTTGGTGATACTGGTTTGCAAAGAGGTCATTCTTAATGGCGCTGCGTTTCTTCATGGTGGTTAGCTCAGTAGACCAGCTTCCGATAACTTTATCAGCAAAATCAAACTCGGCTTAGGTTTTTCGAGGTGCCCATATATAATACTTGTTTATTTTTTTATTAGTTTGGAGAATAAAATATAGCTCACTACCGTCTGAGCATCTTACAAAGAGTTCTCCACTTCATATCCATGTTCTTTTTTGTATGTCGTTAAGTTTTCCCATATTTTATCGATTTTATTGAGAGTGTCCTTAAATTAGTGTACTTAAAACCAACTAAGTACCCTTTTAAGTACACCAATAATGTGCGCTTTGGTGATATCATATGAAACTTGTTGAATTAGAAAAGCCAGTATTCGCACTGGCTTATTGGTATTAGTTGCAAGTTATGATATTTAGTGAATTTACTTGAGAATCTACTCGATGTTTTGAATCTGCTCACGCATTTGTTCTATTAATACTTTTAATTCAACAGCAGAATTAGTCACTTGGCTATTAATAGACTTTGAGGCCAAGGTATTAGCTTCACGATTAAACTCCTGCATCATAAAATCTAACCGACGGCCGACAGCTTCTTGTTTTTTAAGAATATTACGTGTTTCTTTGACATGAGCATCCAGCCTATCAAGCTCTTCTGCAACATCAATACGTTGCGCTAATATGATAAGCTCTTGTTCTAATCGATTATTATCTATCTGAATTTCTGCCTCCTCTAATTTTGTTTGTAATCGCTCACGCTGCCATTTTAAAATTTCAGGCATTTGACGACGAACCGCCTGAATTTCCTGACAAACAGCATCTAGCCGTTGCTCAATCATTATTTTTAGCATCTTCCCTTCGCTTTCCCGATTGAGAATAAAATCATCTAAAACAAGTTCTAATTCTTTAAGTAAATGTGTACAGATAACATCCAAATTCTGCTCTTGAGCCGACATAACACCAGGCCAGCGAAGAATTTCTAACGGATTAATTTTTCCTTCACCACTACTCTTTTTTACCCAGTTAGCAGTTCTAATCAATTGGTTAGCTAACTCTTCATTCAGTACTAATTCACTCTGTTGATGTGAACTAAGTTCAAAACGTAAACTACAATCTACTTTCCCTCGGGTTAATCTGGCACGTAGACGCTCACGAATAACAGGTTCCAGACTTCTAAATTGTTCCGGTAAGCGAATATAAGTTTCAAGATAACGTTGGTTAACGGAACGCAGCTCCCAAGCCGCATTTCCCCATTCACTTTTTATATCTCGTCGTGCGAAAGCGGTCATACTATGGATCATATTTCGTTCCTATAAATAAAAATTAAATTATAACCTTGAGTGAAACCATAGGATAGGCATTCAATGTCGAAGAACGTATAATGCGCCACCAACATTGTTTAACTACGGAGATAACACCATGCGTCCAGAGAATAGAGAAGCTAATCAGGTGCGCCCTATAAAAATCACCCGCCAATATACTAAACATGCCGAAGGCTCTGTTCTGATTGAATTTGGTGATACCAAAGTATTATGTAACGCCACAATCGAAGAAGGCGTTCCCCGCTTTTTAAAAGGCCAATCACAAGGTTGGATAACAGCGGAATACGGTATGCTACCACGGGCAACAAATTCTCGTAATATACGCGAAGCAGCAAAAGGCAAACAAACAGGTCGCACCATCGAGATACAACGCCTTATTGCCCGTTCTCTGCGTGCCGCCGTTGATTTAAAGCAATTAGGTGAATATACCATTACACTAGATTGTGATGTTATTCAGGCTGATGGGGGGACTCGTACCGCTGCAATTTCTGGTGCCTGTGTCGCTTTAACTGACGCATTAAATAAAATGGTCGCAGAAGGAAAATTGAAAAAAAGCCCACTTAAATCGATGGTTGCTGCGGTTTCTGTCGGCATAGTGGATGGCAAACCTATTTGTGATCTAGAATATATTGAAGACTCTGCCGCAGAAACAGATATGAATGTTGTCATGATGGATAATGGTAAAATGATCGAAATTCAGGGTACTGCCGAAGGTGAACCATTTAGTCATGAAGAGCTGCTATCACTGCTTTCTTTAGCAAAAAATGGTTTACAAATTATTTTTACTGCTCAAAAAGAAGCATTAGAACAATAAATTTTAATCATCTATTTAACGGTCTTTTTATAGCTATTAATTAAAGCGAGAATAAATTAAAGAGGAAAATTTAATGAAAGGTTATCAGCGCGAATTTATTAAACTCGCCATGAAAAAAAAGCATTGGAATTTGGTGAATTTACGTTGAAATCTGGTCGTAAGAGCCCCTATTTTTTCAATGCTGGCCTTTTAATACAGGAAAAGATTTAGCTGCACTCGGTCATTTTTATGCCCAAGCGTTGATGGATCATAATCCTACTTGTGACATTATTTTTGGTCCGGCCTATAAAGGTATCCCGATCGTAACAACCATGGTAGTTGCACTATCTGAGCATTATCACTTCGATAAGCCTTACTGTTTTAATCGTAAAGAGGTTAAAAAACATGGGGAAGGTGGGGAATTAGTCGGTAGCCCATTAAAAGGAAACGTTGTGATCGTTGACGACGTTATTACAGCAGGAACTGCAATCAAAGAATCTGCAGAAATAATTAAGCGAAATAAAGCTAAACTTAGCGCTGTGATATTAAGTCTAGATCGTCAGGAGAAAGGTGAAAAGAATCTATCCGCCGTCCAAGAAATCGAAAAAAAATTCAAATGGAAGGTATTTTCTATTATCACTTTGAATGATTTAATTAATTATCTAAGTGAAAATCCGAATATGTCAACCCATTTAGCTACGATGAAAGCTTATCGTGAGAATTATGGTATCACTCCCTCTTAACAAATAAAAAAATTAGCAATTTTATTAACCCACTAGCATAAAAAAAACTCCGCCCAAATATCGAGGCTGTCGCAAAAGGGGTGGAATTTTTTTTTCAACAATATCCCACCGTGCAGATTTTCTCTTTTTCTGATTTTAGTTTGTACAAATAATAGACTGAAAATCATCCATAATATCAGAGCAACCGCTCTTGATAAGTTATAGGCCATTGCATGCAGGGTAAATTCGAGCTTTACCGCTAATAATCCCTTACGCCGGAAACGTTCCAAACCCTGAATTCCCCGCAATGCTGAAAACACAGGTTCAACCATGCTCTTTCGCTGATTCAAGATTT
>NZ_NHNG01000436.1:0-3272 GCF_002287155.1 Arsenophonus sp. ENCA | reverse complement strand
AGCACCCACGACAGTCAGCATTTCGAAAGGGTCATTGACAAGGCCAACACCAATCGCAATATCTACGCCGACCGAGGCTATCCCTCTGCGGAGCGGGAAGCTTGGCTGAAGGCAAACGGCTATAGGAGCCAGATTCAGCGTAAAGGCCATCGAAACAAACCGTTGTCCAAGACTCAGCAAGGGCGAAACCACAGGATTGCAAAGACTAGGGCACGGGTTGAACATGCATTTGCGGCGATGGAACAAATGGGTAGAAAACTGATCCGCACCATTGGACAGGTGCGCGCTAATTTTGCCATGACGATGATGGCAGCATGTTACAACCTAAAGCGGTTGGCGTACTTCCAGAGCGCGTGCATCGTGGCTTTCTGACGCCCAGAATGGGTCAAATGGCCCTAGCCAGGGCAATGTGCGATAGAATCAGTAGCGTGATAATCAAAAAAAATCTAATTATTTAGAATGAAAGCCAAGGGTTAATTGAAAATCTTGAGTTTTTCGAGGTGCCCTATATTATAAAAAATATACTATTTTATTTTATCAAACTACTGCATTAGATCATTCCATTTTAATTTTTACTCAAATAAATTTATTAATAAAAAGGTAAATAAAGACTTAGATGGATATAGCGATAAAAACCTTCGTATAAGAAGGTTTTTATTATATTAACTAACTATTAATTTCTCGTTCATTCCATTGCTTTAAATTATCCTTTTCCCAAATACCATCTTCTACCTGTTTTTTAATATCAGGATAAGCATCTATATCAAATGTGGGTAATTTGCCAGCTTTGCGTTGTTGATTGTAATCTTTAGTAAGTTTAAACGCGATACCTGAGAGCATCAATATTGCAATTAGATTTGTTAACGCCATCAAACCCATCGAGAGATCAGCTAATTTCCAAACTAAGGGCATTTCTGCCATTGAGCCAAAAATAACCATTCCCAAAGTAGCAAGTCTGAGAATATACAATCCAGCAGTATGGTTATTTTCTAAAAAGACCATATTACTTTCTGCATATGCATAATTTGCAATAATTGAAGTAAAAGCAAAGAAGAAAATAACTATTGCAATGAAAATTGCACCCCAATCGCCAACAGCTGAAGAAAGGGCTCGCTGTGTTAATTCAATTCCACTAATAGTGGCATCAGCGCTATCTAATGCACCAGAAGAGATAATAATAATTGCTGTTGCGCTACAGATCACTAAAGTGTCCATAAAAACACCTAGCATCTGTACATATCCTTGCGATGCAGGATGAGGTGGATAAGGTGAAGCAGCAGCTGCAGCATTCGGCGCTGAGCCCATGCCTGCCTCATTTGAAAATAGGCCGCGCTGTATCCCTTGTGTCATCGCTTGCGCAACCCCATAACCAACTACGCCACCAACAGCTTCCTGTAAATCAAAAGCATGTTTAATAATTAGTAAAAAAACATCTGGTAAACGTTCAATATTATTGCTCATTACCCAAAATGCTAATATCAAATAAGCGATTGCCATTATAGGAACAACGAATTCTGCCACTCGAGCAATTGAACGTAGACCACCAAAAATAATAATGCCACAAATTATTGCAAGCACAATTCCTACGTAAAGAGGATTAAAACCAAAAGCTACAGCAGTTGCTTGAGCAATTGAATTAGCTTGAACAGAATTGAATACTAGGCCAAAAGCGATAATAAGAAAGATAGAAAAAAGTACCCCCATCCAACGCATTTTAAGGCCCTTTTCCATATAGTAGGCGGGGCCGCCACGATAATTCCCTTGATCATCTTTTGTCTTATATAATTGTGCCAAGGTGCTCTCAGCAAAAGAGGTTGCCATACCAATTAAAGCAACAAGCCACATCCAAAAAATAGCACCTGGTCCTCCAGCAGTTAATGCAATAGCAACACCCGTTAGATTTCCAGTTCCAACTCTGGCTGCTAAACTTGTGCATAAAGCTTGAAAGGAAGATATACCTGAACTATCTGATTTATTACTATTCTTCAGTATAGTAAACATATGCCCAAAATGGCGGAATTGAATAAGACCAGTGCCTAACGTAAAATAAATACCTACTCCAAGCAATAAATAGATTAATACACCACTCCAGAGAATATTATTAAAATTGTCTATCAGTTCCGTCAAAACATTTCCCCTTATCTGTATTAATAAAAACTGTCCAATAAATCAAATACACTAATAAATAATACTAAACCTTTTTTAAAAACAACCCTTTTATTTGTATGAATTTCACTCTTTCACTAAAAAATAATAACATTACTAAGCAGCAAAACTCCTTAAAATGTAACATAAACATCCTGTTTAGGTAACCTTTTTATTTTAAAAGTGAGAATTATGATTAGCTACAAACTGCAATATAGCAAAGAGATAAAAAGATATTTGTCAATTCACTGAGTTTTAATGCACATGCTCAATTATGTCAGTATCCAGTAAATCTTAACAATTATAACCACTAATAATCAAATTATCTTCATATCTTGATAGATGATAGTCGTTATATTTAATATTAACTTTATAACTGTAGAAATCATTTACCCTAAGTTTCAGCTAAAGAGAAATCATATAGAATAATCAACTAATTATAATTACTAATGTAATTTGATATGTTAGCTAAAATAAATATAATGCTTAACTATAATATAAATTTCACTTTTCGCAACTTCTGCTTCAAGTTTATTTTTATACTTTTATTTTCTAAATGTATTTTTATATTTAGCAGTATAAAACCATTAATTATATATTTAAATTTATTATTATTACTTTATTAAATTATTAATTTATTTTTTCATAGAAAAGCCGTTAAATATTTATTATTTTATTAATAAGTTTTTAATTTATATTATCAATACATTATTTATTTAATATTATTTTAGGGCACCTCGAAAAACTCAAGATTTTCAATTAACCCTTGGCTTTCATTCTAAATAATTAGATTTTTTTTGATTATCACGTTACTGATTCTATCGCACATTGCCCTGGCTAGGGCCATTTGACCCATTCTGGGCGTCAGAAAGCCACGATGCACGCGCTCTGGAAGTACGCCAACCGCTTTAGGTTGTAACATGCTGCCATCATCGTCATGGCAAAATTAGCGCGCACCTGTCCAATGGTGCGGATCAGTTTTCTACCCATTTGTTCCATCGCCGCAAATGCATGTTCAACCCGTGCCCTAGTCTTTGCAATCCTGTGGTTTCGCCCTTGCTGAGTCTTGGACAACGGTTTGTTTCGATGGCCTTTACGCTGAATCTGGCTCCTATAGCCGTTTGCCT
>NZ_NHNG01000505.1:0-11463 GCF_002287155.1 Arsenophonus sp. ENCA | reverse complement strand
GTAGACCCTTTATTGATGATACCTTCTTACTCCTTAGCGCAGGTCTTTGGAATTTCCATCTCAGAACAGCGTAAAATTTACTTCAATCACCGAAACACCCTTATTTCACTATTAAGCAACACGCTTAATGCAGTGTTCAAGTACTTTCGGGCCGGCCAAAGAACCATCTTTTGTGACATGCCCTACCATGATAATGGCGATCCCTCGTGTTTTGGCAAATCGGGTAAGATAAGCCGCAGTTTCTCGGACTTGTGCCACACTACCAGGTGATGACTGTATATCCGCGATATGCATGACCTGAATAGAATCAATCACCATCAATTTTGGCTGTTCCTGCTCTGCAATCAAACAAATCTGCTCAATACTGGTTTCAGATAATATATTGAGATTATCGGACGGTAACCCTAATCGATGCGCTCGCATCGCCACTTGCTGTAAAGACTCCTCACCGGTGACGTATAAAGTTTTCATCTGCGATGAAAGCCGACACATAGTTTGCAAAAGCAATGTGCTTTTACCAGCGCCTGGGTTACCACCAATTAAAATCGCGCTACCAGGTACCACACCACCACCGAGAACACGATCAAATTCTTTGAAATCAGTAGAAAAACGTGGCAATGCTTCTAAATTAATGGCAGACAATTTCTGTACTTGGTTACCTGTAGCACTACCGGCATAACCATTAAGGCGTTCTGCACGCGAGGTAGAACTGGCAGCTAATCTTACTTCGGTGATCGTATTCCAGGTATGACAAGCGATACATTGACCTTGCCAGCGTGGATAATCTGCACCGCATTCATTACAGATAAATGCTCTTTTTATTGCTTTTGCCACCGTTATTGCCTCTTTTATTTATTGTTTTAATCGTTAACGCTCTTCATGCTTTAAGCCACCACTTAAAACACAAAGTACACCCATCAAATCTGCATGTTGAATCGCTACTTTTGCCCTGGCCTGTACTTTAGATTTAGCATGATAAGCAATACCCAATCCGGCCTTACGGATCATTTTTACATCATTTGCACCATCACCAATGGCAACGGTTTGCTCGATTGGAATAGAGAATTGTCTCGCTAATTTTATTAAGGTTTGTGCTTTGACTTTAGCATCCACAATGTTGCCATTCACCTTACCGGTCAATTTGTTATCTTTAATTTCAAGTTTGTTAGCCACCGCAGCGGTTAATTTTAATTTTTCCTTCAAATAATTAGTAAAAAAATTAAATCCACCTGAAACAATAACAACATGCCAATCAAATGCCTGCAACTTACGGACAAGACTAGTTAAGCCTGGTGTCAGTGGCATATGTTCTAATACATTTTGCAAAATTTGCATGTCGGCTCCAGCAAGTAACTTAACCCGAGCTTTTAAATTTTCACTAAAATCAATTTCCCCTTGCATTGCGCGTTCTGTAATTTCAGCAACCTGCTGGCCAACTCCCGCCAAACGAGCAATTTCATCAATACATTCGATCTGAATTGCCGTTGAATCCATATCCATCACCAACAAGCCTGGTGCACGTAAACGGGGAATATTACCCAGCGGTACAACATCTAAACCACACTCTTCAGCTATTTTCTTTATTTTTGCGCTTAAGCTACCCGCGATACGAACGACCTGATAATCGTCAATACGCCAAGAAGAAACAATCACAATCGCATTACCAGAGCGTTGTTGAAATTGACTGATACGTTGCTTATTCAGTCCTCGTCCATAAAGCAACCAACCACTATCCCCAGCCCGATAATCCAAAGGCATAACCTCTTCACCACTTAGTGAAAGCGGTAATCCAGGCCATTTTTGGATCTCATTAGGCAAATAACAATAGGTTAAACTCGTCGACATTAATTCATACTCCTGTCACCCAATCACGACAATTAGCCAACAAAAAAACGGCTTTTCAAACTATCCTATCATCTTAACCTCTGGCAATATGATAATGAACTAAGTTTAAAAGAGCCGATTATGATTAAAACGAAATTAAAGTTTCGATTACATAAAACTGTTATCATTTTAATTTGCCTCTTCTTACTCATTATTCTAATCCAAAAGGTTAGTTATTTTAGTCAGTTACATCAGAAAATCAGAGTCGAGCAGTTTAAAGAATTGGCTCATACACATGCAGAACAAGTCGCTTTTAGCTTATCCAACTATATACAAAGTGATGGTAAAAATTTTAATAATAAACAGATCCTGGCCATTCTTAATCAATTAATAATTAATGAACATATTCTCGATGCAAGTGTTTACCTTAATGATGGAACCCAAATTCAGCATGCAGGTGAAAAAGTTGCTTTACGAGAGCGGTTATCCCTTAATCACCCTCCATGCCACAACTATGTTAACTATCAATTGGTTGTTCCAATCTTCGATACCAAAAAACCAAAAGGCTTTTTACGTTTAACCATTGATGCTCATCAATTTAGTATAGGATCTAAACAAATAGATAATATGGCTAATTTATTAAAGATTATGTTACTTCTAGCACTCACTATCGGTTTTATTCTGGCTAATATTTTATCTAGATCAATTTCAATACACTGGCCAAAGTTACCTTTTTTATCAATAAGCAATAGTCGCTCAGCAAACAATCAGCAAAAGAAATAAAAATTGCTAAAAAGAAAGCAGATTAAAATCTGCTTTCTTGCTTAATTTAAATTTAATGATTTATTTTTAATCCAGTAATAATACTGATTCTAACGCAATTTCAATCATCTCATTAAATGTCGTTTGCCGTTCTGCTGAAGTTGTCTTTTCGCCTCGACGAATATGATCAGAAACCGTACAAATAGTTAGTGCTTTGACACCATATTCCGCCGCAATGCTATACATACCAGCAGCTTCCATTTCCACCCCCAAAATGCCATATTTTTCCATTGTATCAAACACTTGCATTTGAGGCGTATAAAAAAGATCAGTAGAGAAAATATTACCTACCAAAACGTTGAGATTCTTTGCTTTAGCCGCAGTTACAGCATTATGAACCAGCTGATAATCCGCAATAGCTGCAAAATCATTGTCATCAAATTTTAGTCGATTAACTTTAGAATCGGTGCATGCTCCCAAGCCGATAATAATATCGCGTAACTTTACTTGATGGCTAATAGCACCACAGGATCCTACTCGTATTATTGTTTTAACACCAAAGTCAGTAATTAGCTCTTTCATATAAATTGAACAGGAAGGGATCCCCATACCATGCCCCATCAAAGAAATGCTACGACCTTGATAATTACCAGTAAAACCTAACATACCACGAACATCATTTACCTGACGGCTGTCGGTCAAATAATTTTCTGCAATATGTTTTGCGCGTAGAGGATCGCCTGGCATCAGCATAACTTCCGCAAAATCGCCCATCTCAGCATTAATATGTGGGGTGGCCATAAATAAATTTCCTTTTATTACTTATCAATAAAATCGGGAATATGAACAAATATTTCCCAACATACTTAAAATAGCGTTTTGCCATATGCCATTGGCGATAAACCAAAGTATTGCGCAACGGTTTGACCAATATCAGCAAAGGTCTGTCGATGACCTAGTGCCCCAGGTTTTACTTTCGGACCATAAATTAAAATAGGAATATTTTCCCGCGTATGATCAGTTCCTGGCCAGGTCGGGTCACAACCATGATCTGCGGTAATAATCAAAACATCCTCATTTTCAATTAATGCCAGCATTTCAGGTAAAAGACTATCAAATAACTCTAGTCCTGCCGCATAACCCGCAACATCACGACGATGTCCATATGAAGAATCAAAATCAACAAAATTAGTAAACACAATGGTATTGTCGGCCGCTTTTTTGATCTCCTCAAGGCTTGCTGCAAATAGCGCTTCAATACCGGTTGCTTTCACTTGCTTAGTAATGCCGACATTGGCATAAATATCTGCAATTTTGCCAATTGAAACCACCTGACCGGCTTTTTCTTCAACCAGTTTTTGCAGGATGGTTGGTGCAGGTGGTTCAACTGAATAATCTCGACGATTACCGGTACGCTGAAAACAGCCAGCTTTATTGCCGATAAAAGGACGAGCAATAACACGTCCAATATTATAAGCACCTTCATCTAGCGTCTTTCTCGCTATTTCACAAAGCTGATAAAGATTTTTAACCCCAAAATTCTCTTCATGACATGCTATCTGAAAGACTGAATCGGCTGAAGTATAGAAAATAGGTTTACCTGTTTTCATATGCTCTTCACCTAATTGATCCAAGATCACCGCACCTGACGAGTGACAATTTCCCAGATAACCGGGCAAATTAGCCGCTTCAACTAATTTATCCAATAATTGTTGCGGAAAACTATTTTTTTGTTGTTTAAAATATCCCCATTCAAATAAAACCGGTACCCCGGCAATCTCCCAATGACCTGATGGGGTATCTTTGCCGGAAGATAACTCACTCGCATAACCATAGGCACCGATAATCTCAGCGTCTTCATCCAGGCCGATTGGAAATGTTTCTGATGATCCCTCAGCGGCTTTTGCTAACCCTAAACGCGATAAATTGGGCAAAAAGAGTTTACCTTTACGATCCTTATCAGCCTTCCCTTGCGCACAAGCGGCCGCAATATGGCCTAAAGTGTTAGCCCCAGCATCACCAAATCTATCCGCATCCGGCGTAGCACCAATACCAAAAGAATCAAGCACCATAATGAATACACGTTTCATAACTACCCTTGGTTAGTCCAAATTCAATTAATCCATTATTAAACAAAAAATAACGCATTCCATAATTCGAGCTCATAATAACTATTTACTATCGTCAATAAATACAAAATACTAATCGATGCTATTATCTAAAAACTTCTTTTATTAGCGATCATTTATTAACAATCATTTTCATAGATTATTAAAATAGACATTTTCATTTTTCTGCCAGCCAATAATTACTGAAACAGTGCATAAAAAGATCAATAAAAATTAATAGTCGCCAGTAAAATTATCTATTGGGCATCCTAATGTATTTAATAGACTAGACAATAAGCTTGACGCCCCAAAACGAAAATGACGAATATTTACCCATTCTTTTCCCATGATTCGATCGGCTAAAACCAGATATTGGGCAGCTTCTTCTACCTTACGAACACCACCCGCCACCTTACAACCCACCTGGCTAGCAACGCCCATATCTCGAATAACTTTAAGTATAATTTCAACATTCTCTAGGGTGGCATTTATCGCAACCTTACCCGTTGATGTTTTAACAAAGTCAGCGCCGGCAGCAATAGCAATTTCTGCTGCCTGTCGAATAAGATCAGGCTGTTTTAATTCACCGACTTCAATAATAACTTTCAGTAAGACACCTCTCGGTAGACAAACTTCTTTACACGCTTTAACCAGGTCAAAACCAATTTGCTTATTACCAGTTATTAATGCTCGATAGGGAAAAACAACATCAACTTCGTCTGCACCATAAGCAATAGCAGCTTGTGTTTCAGCTGTAGCAATCGCAACATCATAACCACCAAATGGAAAATTAGTTACCGTGGCAATGCGAATATTCGGGGTTTTTTGTTCGGTTAGCATCTTACGTGCTAATGGAATAAAGCGAGGATAAATACATATCGCGGCAGTATTTCCTTGTGCGGTTTTGGCTTGATGGCATAAAATCTTCACTTTTTCATCAGTATCGTCATCATTTAGCAGAGTTAAATCCATCAAATTTAATGCGCGTTGTGCAGCAAGTTTTAATTCCATCATATAATTCTCAGAGCTACTAACATTATTGCTTTAGCGATTAAACAATCGTTCAATGTTTAATATACCAAGCAGATTAAGTTACATAGTCGCTAACGATAAAAAGAAGCCAGCAATAGTGGCACTCATCAAATTAGATAACGAACCGGCTAATACCGCTTTCAAACCTAATCGAGCAACATCTTTACGACGGTTCGGGGCGATTCCACCTAAACCACCCAGTAATATGGCTACTGACGCTAAATTAGCAAAACCACACAATACAAAAGAGATTATCGCTTTAGTATGTTCAGAAAGTACTTGCTTACCGGCGGCAATAACTTCACTATCTGGTTTTAAGTATTCGCCAAAATTCATATATGCAACAAATTCATTGACCACTAACTTTTGCCCAATGAACGAGCCGGCAATTGTCGCTTCATGCCAGGGTATACCAATCAAATAGGCAATTGGCGCAAAGATCCAGCCTAAGATCAATTCTAATGATAAGCCTGGTATATGGATCCAGCCACCGATCACCGACAAAATACCGTTAAGTAACGCTATCAATGCAACAAATGCCAGCAACATCGCACCGACATTTAGAGCGAGTTGCATGCCGGAAGAAGCGCCAGTGGCGGCAGCATCGATAATGTTAACTGGGCGTTCTTCGCCGCTCGCCACACTGACCATATTCACTGCATCGTGAGTTTTCTCTGTCTCCGGTACCATCAATTTAGCAAATAATAATCCCCCCGGTGCTGCCATAAAAGATGCTGCGATCAGATATTCCATTGGCACCCCCATTTGCGCATAGCCGGCCAATACCGAGCCAGCAACCGAAGCTAATCCACCACACATAACAGCAAATAACTCAGAGTTTGTCATGGTAGCAATATAGGGTCTGACAACCAAAGGCGCTTCTGTATGACCGACAAAAATATTAGCGGTCGCTGATAATGACTCAGTGCGTGAGGTGCCTAATATCCATTGCAAAAGTCCACCTAAGATTTTGATAAAAAATTGCATAATACCAAGATAATAAAGTACGGCTATCAATGATGAGAAGAAAACAATGACCGGTAAGACACGTAAGGCAAAAATAAAACCACTACCGCCGAACAGTTCAAACATTTTATTAGAGACTAAACCACCAAAGACAAAATCCATGCCAACTTGTCCATAACCAATCACACTAGAGACTGCATCTGATACAGTTTCCAAAGTACGGCGCCCGGCAGGGATATAAAGAATAAATGCGCCAATTGCCATTTGAATAACAAAAGCACCAAATACGGTACGAAATTTAATTGCCCGACGGTTACTGGAAAAAATGATAGCGATGAAAATCAATACTACCATCCCTAGCAGGCTCATAATGAGTTGCATGAATAATATCCCTGTGTATTATATAACAAATGAAAATTTATATAGTTTAAAAAATAAACTGCCAGTTTAATGCGCAGACATTATAACGATTTCGCATTAATAACTGACAGTCGGTATCACAAATAATCATAACGAAAAATCACGAAAAAATAAATTTCGCGACACATATCACTTAAGAAAAGCGATATTGCCGGCAAAAATTATCTAAAAAATACCATAATTATAATTAAATAACTTATTGGTATGATTATTTAGCCATATTAGTCTGCTCTTTTTTAATATTAAACAGTTGCAAACTATTGTTATAAAGCTGTGTTACAATTTCCTCTGCTGACTCTTGCCGAAGGTTACATAGTGCCTCAAATACCAAACCTATTCTTTCAGGACGATTAACCTGCCCCTGAAATCCAGCTAATGGCATATCAGGGGCATCAGTTTCAAGTACTAATGATGACAGCGGCAATTGCGCAGCTACTGCTCTGGTTTTCTTAGCCCGTTGATAGGTAATAACGCCACCAATACCGATAAAATAACCTAAACGGATAAAAGCATTCGCTTGCGACAAACTGCCTGCAAATCCATGAATGACTCCCTTTTTCGGCACGTCAAATCGTCTTAATAAAGCAGCTAGTTGATCATGACTTTTACGCGAATGAAGAATAACCGGTAAATCATACTGTTTAGCCAGCTGTAATTGCTGGATCAGCAATGCTTGTTGTTGCTTAACCGCAGCATTAGTAACAAAATAATCTAAACCTATTTCACCAATAGCAACACATTTATTGCTGTTTTGCTGCAATAATACCACTAATTTAGCAAAATGATCAGGTAAAAAATCTGCAATATACAAAGGATGAAAACCCAATGCAGTATATAAATGCGGATGTTGTTGCGCCAGTAAATATACTCGCTCAAAATTCTCAATACCAACCGCCGGGACAATGATATCAGTCACGCCAGCTTTCACCGCGCGCGAAAAGCTATCTTCAATATCATAGATAAAAGGAGGAAAATCAAAATGACAATGGGTGTCAACGAACATCAATGGCTAATCCTTCATCACCTGATTTTGGTTCTTCATCTTGTTGATTCGAAATTATCTCAGTAGACAAAGATGCCGAATTAGCAACCTGATTATTTTCAATAGAATACGGGTAAGATGCTAAATTATCAGTAGAAAAATAGTGTTTTAAACTAGTTAAAAAATAGCTGCCACATTGACGCCCAATATGATAATCAGTCTCTAAGGTTGAAGCACGGCTACCTATTGCACAACTCATTAAAGGTTTCGGTGGATAAATTTCAAAAATTTGGATACCTGATGGTGGCGCAGCAATAAATTTTTGTGTCTGTTGATAGCTTTTAATATGTACTTTTATCATCTTAGCCATCCGCCGTATATTGCGGTGTTCCAACCAGCGAGTCATCCTCTTTAACCATTCAGATGTATAATAAATTCCCGAAGGAACCGTTCTAATTACCACAATTGTTTTTGCCCCACGACGATAAGCTTCTTCAACAGGAATTGAAGCCGTTATACCACCATCATGATAAAGCTCCCCATTAAATACCGCCCCCTGGCGATAAAAGCCGGGGATAGCACTTGACGCCCGAATAATATCTAGCCAACTATCTTGTGTTGGTTGAAAATAAACCGGACTAAAATCCTCGTAGCGACATGCACTGATTAAAAATTGACGCCCGCTGTCTAAGTAAGACAATCCAGTAGAGAAATCAAGGGGTAATTCACGGGAGGTAATATCAATTAGCCAATCTAAATCAATCATATGGCCACCACGAATAAAACGTAGTGGATTAAAAAATTGAGATTTAGTGGTATAATCAGTGATCACCTTACGGGCATAACCACGCTGTTGGCAAAGATAGGCCGATAAATTTTGTGCGCCTGCCGATGTCCCTATCATGATGTTAAATGGGTTGAAACCAACACGGAGAAATTCATCCAATACACCGGCGGTAAAAATACCACGCTGTCCACCTCCCTCACAGACTAATGCTATTTTACCGAGATCAAATGCATTATTCTCAAAGGCTAAAGGCTCAATATTACCCAATGTGACTGATATATGTCTTCCCATATTGCTTTCCCCCCTTAAAACTGATACTAGACCCTCTAAATACAATCTGCTATTCAAAATCTACTATTGGGTTTAATAGTGAGATTTTTAGCGGCTTAAAAATTTGGGAGAAACCAATAAATACAGCAATTGAAAAATAGTCATACCCCCCACTAATAACAAGTGAGGGTAATGTAATAAAAAATTAATATGCCATAAATTAATGCTCTCGCGTTTTGCAGAACCGAATTTCAGGGTAGCGTTCGCGGGTTAGATTAAGATTTACCATCGTTGGGGCAATATAACTGAGGTTATCGCCACCATCTAAAGCCAGGTTTTGTTCATTTTTACGTTTGAACTCTTCTAATTTTTTTACGTCATCACATTCGATCCAACGTGCGGTTGACACATTTACTGGCTCATAAATAGCTTCAACATTGTATTCACTCTTCAAGCGCGCTACCACCACATCAAACTGAAGCACACCAACAGCACCAACAATAAGATCATTATTGGCTAAAGGACGAAATACCTGAACCGCACCCTCTTCGGATAACTGAACCAATCCTTTAAGTAACTGTTTCTGCTTTAACGGATCACCTAAACGGATGCGTTTGAATAGTTCAGGTGCAAAATTAGGAATACCGGTAAATTTTAACACTTCTCCCTGGGTAAAAGTATCACCAATCTGAATAGTGCCATGATTATGCAAGCCAATGATATCACCTGGAAACGCTTCTTCAACATGGGAACGATCACCGGCCATAAAAGTAAGCGCATCTGAAATAACCACCTCTTTTTTATTTCGTACCTGATAAAGTTTCATACCCTTTTGATAACAACCAGACACAATCCGCAAAAAAGCCACCCGATCACGATGTTTGGGATCCATATTGGCTTGTATTTTGAACACAAAACCAGAAAATTTTTCTTCCTGAGCATTAACAATACGACTATCAGCCTGCCGAGGCATAGGAGTTGGCGCCCAATTGACCAAACCATCTAACATATGATCAACACCAAAGTTACCTAAAGCGGTGCCAAAAAAGACGGGTGTTAACTTGCCTTGTAAAAATGCGTCTAAATTGAATTCATGAGAAGCACCCTTTACTAGTTCAAGTTCTTCTCGTAGCTGAGCAGCAAAATCGTCTCCAATAACTTTGTCCAATTCGGTATTATTTAATCCTTTAATAATAATAACGTCTTGAATAGCATGCCCTTGCCCACTCCGGTATAAAATAGTTTCATCACGATAAAGATGATAAACCCCTTTAAATAACTTGCCACAACCAATTGGCCAGGTAATCGGGCTACAAGCGATACTCAATTCACTTTCTACCTCATCCATTAATTCCATTGGATCGCGAATATCGCGATCCAATTTGTTCATAAAGGTTAAAATAGGTGTATCACGTAACCGTGTTACTTCCATCAATTTACGCGTACGATCTTCAACGCCTTTAGCTGCATCAATCACCATCAAACAACAATCGACCGCCGTTAAGGTCCGATAAGTATCTTCCGAAAAATCCTCATGCCCTGGGGTATCAAGCAAATTAATCAAGCAATTTTGGTAAGGAAATTGCATTACGGAAGTGGTAATCGAGATCCCGCGCTGTTTTTCCATTTCCATCCAATCAGATTTTGCATGTTGATTCGAACCACGCCCCTTCACTGTGCCCGCTTTTTGAATAGCTTGGCCAAACAACAGTACTTTTTCTGTGATCGTGGTTTTCCCTGCATCAGGGTGAGAAATGATAGCAAAGGTTCTGCGCCGCGCTATTTTCTGACAAAAATTATTCTCTTTCATTATAACTACCCAACATACACAACATGATGTATAAAAAATTGGCAAAAATTCTACACTGACAAAGCCATTTTGAAAACAATTACTAACTCATTAAAAAATATTTTTTAGTTAGCCGATAAAATTAAATATACAAAAGGGCACCTCGAAAAACTCAAGATTTTCAATTAACCCTTGGCTTTCATTCTAAATAATTAGATTTTTTTTGATTATCACGTTACTGATTCTATCGCACATTGCCCTGGCTAGGGCCATTTGACCCATTCTGGGCGTCAGAAAGCCACGATGCACGCGCTCTGGAAGTACGCCAACCGCTTTAGGTTGTAACATGCTGCCATCATCGTCATGGCAAAATTAGCGCGCACCTGTCCAATGGTGCGGATCAGTTTTCTACCCATTTGTTCCATCGCCGCAAATGCATGTTCAACCCGTGCCCTAGTCTTTGCAATCCTGTGGTTTCGCCCTTGCTGAGTCTTGGACAACGGTTTGTTTCGATGGCCTTTAC
>NZ_NHNG01000780.1:0-3276 GCF_002287155.1 Arsenophonus sp. ENCA | reverse complement strand
AGGTAACCATCTGGGCAGATACCGGTTTTCAAGGTATAGATAAACAGCATCCTAATACACAAATCCCAAAAAAAGGAACTCGAAAAAGACCTTTATCGCCTGAACAAAAACAAGAAAATAAAATAATCTCGGGCATCCGTATTACAGTTGAACACGCCATCGCGGGTATCAAGCGCCTCGGTTGCATGACCCAAATTTTACGGAATCGTAGACCCTTTATTGATGATACCTTCTTACTCCTTAGCGCAGGTCTTTGGAATTTCCATCTCAGAACAGCGTAAAATTTACTTCAATCACCGAAACACCCTTATTTCACTATTAAGCAACACGCTTACTGTTTTTCATCCTTATTTTGTGTGTTTTTTATCCATAATAACCATACAAAAGCAGTTAGATCCCGCCCTGGAGATTATGATGAATGGAAACGGTTTATTCTGAATGCGGGGAAAAACGAAGAAGGAGAGGATTATTGGCATGTCTACTTTGCCAAACCAACCCCCAATGCAGAAAAAACAGCAAAGTATCTGGGTCGTTATCTGAAAAAACCACCTGTCTCTGGCGCAAGACTGGAACACTATGAGGGTGGCAGTCGCATTACGTTGCGCTTTTTTGACCACAATACTGGGCATTACAAAAATCTGGATTTATCGCAGAAAGAATTAATTTTACGACTCATCAAACAGATCCCTGAGAAACATTTTCGGATGATCCGTTATTTTGGTTTTTTAGCAAATCGGGTGGTTGGAACGTTACTTGATGTCGTCAGAAAAGCCGTTGGACAATCAGATTTTAAAAGAAAAAGGTCTATTCCCTTTTCGCTGCTCAGTCAGCGGTTTTTAGGTGTCGATCCGTTTGCGTGCATTCTTTGTGGTGGCAGGATGCGATTTTCTCGTTTTATTAAAGGATTGAGGATAGCTCAATTGGTCGATAAGGCTTTAGAGATAGCCAGAATGCGCTACGTCCCCTTTCTGGGGTAAGGGGTGATCTATTCAAAATACGCTCAATTGTACAAAATGAAGACATATTGCTGATTAAAACATCAGGGCTGTTTTATTCTCAATCCCCTCCTCACCTAAAATCACGTTTTCGCTGGATTATTCTTCCTAAAATGCAGGTTAATTTTTTGTTAAAAAAGTTTTGAAATTCTTAGACATCGAGAAAGTGCCGTTACAGGATTTTCAGGGGCTTTAAAATCGAAAAAGAACAGATATCTTAAGTCGCGCCGCTCGCCGCAGTCTTTGGCTGAGGCGTACCGCAGGCGCGTAGCGACGAGGAACGAACAGCCAAAGCGAGGAAGCGGAAGAGCATCAGATGTTGATTGAAGCACGTTCACACTGATGCGTGAGATGGGCACTGAGGGTTTTATCAGGAAGGGGAAAAATCTGCATCTACCGGGTTTTCGAGAAGTCAAGTTATCCACAGACTCAAGGGGGGTGAAACCCGGTTAAAAGATTAGTTAGGTATAAGTTAAAACAAGTTAAAGGGAAAAAAACGGACGTAAGGATATAATAAATAAGATTTTTTTCGCCTAGCTATGTGTAAAAGTCGATTTGTTGTGTGTAAAAGTCGATTGATTATGTGTAAAAGTCGAATCTTTTATGTGCAAAAGTCGAACTAATCAGTGGTTATCCACACAAATCTAGTTTTTTTAAGAGGTCTCTGCTATCTTTTTTTTGTTTTTATGTTTAAAAGTCGCTATTATATGTGTAAAGGTCGATTTTTTTGCTATGTGTAAAAGTCGAATAGATGTGAACAGCGAAGCAACTACATGATGAGAACATGCAGTTGCTTCTAACCAACAAACCTAGACTAGATAGAATTGAGGCTATGGCAGATCATACTAACAAAGTGAGAGCAAGCAAGTTGAAAACGTTACGCCCCCGTAAACATGAGCTAGATTTTTTTATCGCCGACGAGATAGAGCTTTCCAGCTTTCGTGATGAAATGGCGAGTATGGAACACCCTTTTTTTGCACTGAAAGCTGGAGATACGAAAGTTCGAGAGTACAATAATGGAGTGACATCTGTAACAATTCGTCCTGCTGCGGAAATTGGTTTGGCAACTGTCTTTGATAAAGATGTCTGGATTTATTCTATTTCAAAGTTGCAGGAATCGATGAATAATAATGAGCCAATTAGTAGAACTGTCTGTTTTACGCCTTATGATTTTTTTGTCACAACGAATAGAGCTAAATGTGGCAGGGCATATAATGATTTGGAAAAAGCATTGGATAGACTATCAGGAACAAGAATAACGACAAATATTGTTTATTCTGATGAAAAGCAGGAATCAATCGGATTTGGCTTAATAGATGAATGGCGTATTATTGATGAAAAGAAAGGGAAGCTAGATATTGGTATGGTTGAGGTAACATTACCCAACTGGCTTTATCAGGCATTGCAGAAGAAAAAAATTCTGAAAATAAGTCCCGATTACTTTCGTATTAGAAAAGCGGTAGATCGACGTATATACGAAATTGTGCGTAAGCATTGTGGTAATCAGGGTGAGTTTACGATTTCCCTTGAAAAACTGCATTTGAAAACAGGAAGTACAGCGAATAAGGCAGAGTTCAAAAGAATGTTAAAGAATTTGGCAAAGGATAACGATTTGCCTGACTACTCTCTTCGCTATGATGCAGAGCGCGATGTGGTGATTTTTAATAACCGAAACTTGACACCAGAGCAGGAAGAAAAAGAGCAGAATAGAGAGCAGGGCAAGGGACTTTCTGAAAATTCATTTACCTGAAAAACTTCGTCAATTGTGTGATTTTAGTACACTAGCGATGGAGTCCGGCAGCTTTATTGAGCCAGATTTGCGTAGCCAGTGCTCGGATATGCTCTATTCGGTGCAGACGACAACGGGAGTGGGATATATCTATAGGGCACCTCGAAAAACTCAAGATTTTCAATTAACCCTTGGCTTTCATTCTAAATAATTAGATTTTTTTTGATTATCACGTTACTGATTCTATCGCACATTGCCCTGGCTAGGGCCATTTGACCCATTCTGGGCGTCAGAAAGCCACGATGCACGCGCTCTGGAAGTACGCCAACCGCTTTAGGTTGTAACATGCTGCCATCATCGTCATGGCAAAATTAGCGCGCACCTGTCCAATGGTGCGGATCAGTTTTCTACCCATTTGTTCCATCGCCGCAAATGCATGTTCAACCCGTGCCCTAGTCTTTGCAATCCTGTGGTTTCGCCCTTGCTGAGTCTTGGACAACGGTTTGTTTCGATGGCCTTTACGCTGAATCTGGCTCCTATAGCCGTTTGCCT
>NZ_NHNG01000438.1:0-3287 GCF_002287155.1 Arsenophonus sp. ENCA | reverse complement strand
TAGATACGCTTTAAGACTAAAATGCGAACCATGGTCTCTGTTGGAAATGGTGGACGTCCGCCTTTTTTGCTGACAGGACGCGGTACCACATGGTCGATTTCTGCTGCTAGATGCGCAAAGTCTATACAGCACGAGTTTCGCACAGGCATATAAAATTCTAAAAATGGCTTAAAAGCAATGATTAATCTGCAAGTTACTAAAAAACATAAATTTTCTTAAATTACAATAAGTTGTATTTGATTTATAAGGTTTTGACTATTTATATATCATGCTGAATTAAACTTAAAAATAGAGCGTTTTTTTATTGGTGCGAAACTCGTGTACAGGTTTCGATCTTGACCAGCGGGTCACCCAACTTGTCGATCGTCTGTTGGTGATACTGGTTTGCAAAGAGGTCATTCTTAATGGCGCTGCGTTTCTTCATGGTGGTTAGCTCAATAGACCAGCTTCCGATAACTTTATCAGCAAAATCAAACTCGGCTTAGGTTTTTCGAGGTGCCCTTTAGAGAATAAAGCAAAAGAGAAAGATTCCACTATTGTGAAAATAACTTCTGCGGGAGGACAAAATTACGTAAGAGCAAGTGCTATCATAGAAAAAAATTAATAATTAGTTTTGTGTGCCTATTATTTACCCTTCGTTTCTTAGTATCCTCTATTATAGAGGATACTATTTTCTAATTTAGATCATTCATTTTTATTACTATTACCGGAGCTAACATAGTTACTTATTTTAGATAACTAAGTTAATCTAATGTTAATTTTTTAAAGGTTATTGACTTTAATATTGAACAATAATGTAATATTTTTAACCAATTACGGTAATTTATATGCTGTTACTATTGGTAACAATGTAGTTAATACTATTAAATTATATTTTACCAATAAAATTTTACTCTGATAAAATGCGAATAATTACGATTAAACAGATCTCTTTTGCAAAGAAAATAGTAAAATAAAATATATTATAAAGATTTATTTTCAAATGTTATTTTTGTTTTGATCTTAATGGTGAAACTATTTCACAGAGTAACATAATGATTTTTTTTGATGATCTATAACAAATTATTTCTTCTTGTTTGGCAATTAATCACTCAAAAATTCATTTATTATTAATATTGCATCAAAATTGACTATTATTATTCTAAATATTTAACGAAAGGAATATTGATATGCTTTGGAAGAATACCTCAACCCAGTTTGGGCATATATCAATTTTAATTCACTGGTTGGTTGCGCTCACTGTTTATGGAATGTTTGCGTTGGGGCTTTGGATGGTATCTTTAAATTATTATGACGCTTGGTATCACAGAGCGCCAGAAATTCATAAGAGCATCGGTTTTGTTTTATTTTTGCTGATGGTATTTCGTGTTCTATGGCGATTTATTTCACCGCCACCTAAGCCATTAGATAGTTATAGCAATTTAGTAAAAATAAGTTCTACTCTTGTCCAATTTTTCCTTTATTTACTTTTATTTGGCATATTATTTAGTGGTTATTTAATTTCTACTGCCGATGGTCAGCCTATTTCAATATTTGGTTATTTTGACATCCCGGCAATATGGTCAGATGAGGGAATGCAGGCGGATAATGCAGGTGTTATACATCTTTATTTGGCTTGGATACTTATTATTCTTTCTATTCTTCATGCGATTGCAGTATTAAAACATCATCTTATTGATGGTGATGTGACCTTAAAACGCATGCTTGGAATTCATTCAAGAAAATAACTTGTTGGAGATAGTTATGTTGAAAAAATTTTTTTTTTGGCTTTAGTAACCACAATTTTGCTATCGAGCGTTAATTCAGCAATAGCTGCTAATTATAAAATTGATAATGAAGGTCAACACGCTTTTGTCCAGTTTCGCATTCAACACTTAGGTTACAGTTGGGTTTATGGTAGTTTTAAGAATTTTGCCGGTAATTTTACGTTTGATGAAAAGAATCCACAAAATGATCAGGTTAAGGTGGTAATTAATACTGCAAGTATTGATACTAATCATGCTGAACGTGATAAGCATTTGCGAAGTCCAGATTTTTTTAATGTAAAAAAATATCCAGAGGCAACTTTTATTTCGACTAAGGTTAGTCAAGTCAAGGGTGCTTATCATATCGATGGTCAGCTGACGTTAAATGGTGTAACAAAACCCATAGTCCTTAATGGGTAAAGGTGACGATCCATGGGGAAGCTATCGTGTTGGCTTTGAGGCAACGGGAAAAATTAAATTGAAAGATTTTAACTTTAAAAAAGATCTTGGGCCAAAATCGCAACAAGCTGAACTTATTATTTCTCTTGAAGGTGTTAAATTACCATAAAATAAAAGTAATACTGAAAGAGCCAATATTGGCTCTTTCAATTATGTTGAAAAGTAACATTATATTAAGAAAATTATTTTTAATTTATGACTAGTTGATGAATAAAGTCACTTGATTATAATTAAAGTTTATTTTATTCGGTAACAATTGATAAGCAATCAAGTACTGCTGTTAATTTTTTACCAGCAGTATGAAAAATTTTTTTACAATTATTCTATTTAAATTTTCATCATATTTAAGTTTATTGGTTTTGATTTTGCTATGCTGATAATTAAAACAGAGAGAAGGGCGTTATATATGAGATTTAATCCATTAATTTTCTTCATTCATTTTTTGTTATTAGGCTGTGATCAACAATTAAAACTAAATGGCGAAAATAAGCAATTATTACGTTCTTCTATTGCCGAAGTACGAGATTCTCTCTCTTTTGAAAAACAGCAACAATTTGATGAAGCTATTGATATTACTATGTTTAATAGCATTAATTTTGATGAGTATCGTCAACTTGGTGAAATAGATGCCGCTCGGGCATTGGAAAAACGGATTTGCCGAACGTTAGATGGTAAAACAGCAGAGCAAGTTATTAATGAAGCAAAAAAGATAAAAATAGATCGTCTGGCATTTGATGAAAATTTGCTTTTTTAATTAAATAACTTACGATTTTAAATATTATTTTTGTTTATTAACTTTGCCGATTGATTTTATTATTTATTAACTTAAACAAAAGCTAAACCATATGTAATGCTATAATTGGAAAAGCTATTTATCTTCATTATAATCCGCCCGAGTTAATAGGGCACCTCGAAAAACCTAAGCCGAGTTTGATTTTGCTGATAAAGTTATCGGAAGCTGGTCTACTGAGCTAACCACCATGAAGAAACGCAGCGCCATTAAGAATGACCTCTTTGCAAACCAGTATCACCAACAGACGATCGACAAGTTGGGTGACCCGCTGGTCAAGATCGAAACCTGTA
>NZ_NHNG01000611.1:0-3291 GCF_002287155.1 Arsenophonus sp. ENCA | reverse complement strand
AGCACCCACGACAGTCAGCATTTCGAAAGGGTCATTGACAAGGCCAACACCAATCGCAATATCTACGCCGACCGAGGCTATCCCTCTGCGGAGCGGGAAGCTTGGCTGAAGGCAAACGGCTATAGGAGCCAGATTCAGCGTAAAGGCCATCGAAACAAACCGTTGTCCAAGACTCAGCAAGGGCGAAACCACAGGATTGCAAAGACTAGGGCACGGGTTGAACATGCATTTGCGGCGATGGAACAAATGGGTAGAAAACTGATCCGCACCATTGGACAGGTGCGCGCTAATTTTGCCATGACGATGATGGCAGCATGTTACAACCTAAAGCGGTTGGCGTACTTCCAGAGCGCGTGCATCGTGGCTTTCTGACGCCCAGAATGGGTCAAATGGCCCTAGCCAGGGCAATGTGCGATAGAATCAGTAGCGTGATAATCAAAAAAAATCTAATTATTTAGAATGAAAGCCAAGGGTTAATTGAAAATCTTGAGTTTTTCGAGGTGCCCTAAAGTTAAGCATGATTTAATTATCTATTTGAAAGATAAATTAATTGATTAATATAAAGCATGCAGATTAATATATTAAAATAAATAAAAAACTCATCAATATTAAGAAATATAGTTTAGCATAATATATGAAATTTGATTTTCAGCTGGATCTTCTAATACTATGGTTAGGCGCTATCGACTAAAATATTAACATATTATTTACATTATGTTTTTATCGTAATATCGAATTTAAAAGTAGAATTTGAGCTAGCAGATGAGTTAATGTTTTTTTAGATGTCTATCAAATCTGACTATTATCAGTCATCAATTTTCAATGAGACAGATCGCACAAATAAGCCAATAATAATAGCTATAAAAAATAATAAACATTAATATGTTTCTGTTTTGTTAAAATTGATAATTTTTATAGCTATCTGATTATAGGAGTGATTATGATTGTCGAATTTCTTGTTATTTGGCGCCGCTGGAACTTCCAACTATTAACGATTGCTTATTTACTGACAACAGGATTCTCCGCGAATGCAACAACCTGCAACTTAATGAATAAATTGACCAAACGACCGCTGTTAATGGAAGTCACACAACCCTATTCTGCTGATAATCCGATGGCCGGTGTACTTTATAAAATGGTTTTCTCTGCTGATGGTAAATACGATTACCATATTCTCAATAATGGCAAACAATACCACGGAAAATACCGTTATCGCTTGGTGGAGCCAAATATTGGTGTAATTAACGCCCAAGAAGAGTTTGAAGGTCAAGCTACCCACTATACCATCACCTTACTGTGTGGAAATGAACATAGCGGCGTCTATTTTTATCAACAAAGTAAAGGTATTGGAGGGCAGAGAGTTAATATTGGCCGCTATTATATTGATAAATAGTGTTATTGAGAGCACTTTTCGCTGAGCCTAAGTTAAAGTATGTTACTTATAACAAAGGCTAGTGAAAACTACAAACCCAACGCTGGTTGAAGTTTGGGTTATTGTTTAAATGTTAACGATTAACTTACTAATAAGTAAATGCAGCCGTTAATCGTTGATTTTATTTTACTAATTCTCTTGATTTTTCTCGGTTTTTCTCAATAATAACCATCGTTTTATTGCTCTTATAGGAGCATATGGTGACATATTGGCGGACGAAGGATCTGTTTCTTCCATCAGCGTGGACGATGCTTTATTAAGCGTTAAATTGGCCAGAATAGCGATCACTGTACCTATGGTGATGCCGCTATGGAGGAACATTTGCATCATGCTAGGAAAACCTTCAAATAACTGTGGCACCATGATAGGCATCAGGCCAAGAGCTAATGTTAGTGCTACTACCATTTCGTTATTATTATGTCGATAGGTAATACTGCTGAGCGTGCGAATTCCTGATACGGCGACCATACCAAACATTATGACGCCGGCTCCTCTTAATATCGGTTTAGTTGCCATAATAATTTATTATTTAAAATCAATATAATAAAACAATATTATCACTATAATTCACCATTCATTCACTATAAATCAAAGCTCAATCCAGCCATTGCTTCTATCATCTTGATATTTTGCTGTCATTGTGGCCGACTTATGTCCGAGCAGCTTTTGCGCAAAATTGCTACCCATTGTTTCAGTGTAGAGTCTAGCAGATAAACTTCTAATTTCATGAAAAGAGGGTGGCTCACCTACCCAATTTAATTGAGAAATATCTCTGAACCTTCTAAATTCTTTTGATATTCTTTCTACTGTAATTTTATTTCCATTATTATTAATGACAAACTCTGAATTATTTACACAATCTGCAATAGTCTTTGATAATTTAATTCCGTAAAGTTCAATATCAAGAGGGATTGCTATTTTTGATCCTGTTTTTTGTTGGATTATCCATAATTTCCCATCATGAATATCTTTATATTTTATTTTAGAGACATCAGATACTCTTTGCCCTGTAACTAGCGCTAATTTCATAGCATGAGTTAACCAATGATGGTCGTTATTTATTAAACCTAAAATAGTATTAAAATCTTCTAAAGATAATCTTGCTCTCTGAATTTTTATTTTTGGTGTTTTTGTTGATGTCACTGGATTTATTTGTATTAGTCCCAATGATATTGCTTCTCTAAAACAATCATTTAATAAACTGCGCATTAGTTTCGCAGTTGTTATTCTTTCTTCATTAATAGATAGCTGAAGAAAATCCGCAATCTCTTTTGTGGTTATGTTTTGAATCGGCGCATCAACAAATCCTTTTCTGATCACACCTATTCTTTGCTTATAGTCTTTTAATGTTTTCTCTCTTAATCCTCTTGTTTTCAATATTTCTTCATATCTATCTAAAAACTCATGAAAATAGACAGTTCCCTGTCCATCGATCCTTTCTGTCAGAGGCTTTACATTGTCTGCATTGAGTAATAACTGATTAGCACTGATAGCCTCGTTAATTGCATAGGCTTTGTTTCTCCCTAAACCGTATTCTTTTCGTGTACGTGGGTCTCTATAGGAATAGTAGCCATTTCTTTTGTACAGGTTAGGGGGCAAATCTCGATTTTTTATTTTTCTGATTCTGGTCATGACCTATCCTTCGTAGCAATAAGCTCTGATGGCTAACTTCGTTAATACTGTTGACTTTGACGGCGTATTCTTCGACAAGGTATTCTCTACCGTCCTTAATGAGGCTGTCGCAAAAGCTCATGTTATCGATTAAAATTTGCTTTATTCGTTTTAAACGCAGATCTTTTATGACCGTATTTACTCGCAAACTGGAATCGCCTTCTCACACCAAACGTAAGTTTGTCAAA
>NZ_NHNG01000350.1:0-705 GCF_002287155.1 Arsenophonus sp. ENCA | reverse complement strand
AGATAGCGTCCTTGCTCAATCAGTGGGTATTGCAGCCTGAGCTATTTCGAGGATTAATATGTTATATTGTAGAACGAGGAAATACTTCTGATGCAAAGCAATTTTTGCATCAGATTGCGGAGAAAGCGACTGATTATCGGGAGGTGGTGATGACCATTGCAGAACAGCTACGGCAAGAGGGTGAGCAACAAGGAATTTTGAAAGGCCGTGAGGAAGGCATTCATCTGGGTGAACAGCGGGGTATAGAAAAAGGTAGGAAAGAGTCTGCTATAACCATAGCGCGCCAGCTTTTAGCCAACGGCGTTGATCGGGCTATTGTCAAAATGTCTACTGGACTATCTGATGCTGAGATTAATGCGCTTATGGATTGATGAAAAAGCCATATATTCTTATTTTAAGCGTTGTTTTTGGCGGAGTGATAGGGCGTCCCGCCATTTCTGCTGATAAAGATAGTCTTACCGGTAAGTGGTTAATTCGGCATATTTATAATTATGGAAACGTCGATGAGACTCACCCCATCTACTACGCACCGCCTCCGCCGCTTATCTTGCGCTATGGTGTCAATGCCAATTGAATTCTGATCCACTTTGCTAAAGTAAAACTGATCCACCCCCTTTAATTTACTCGCTCAGTTCCGCTTTCAATTTTTTATGTAGCTGACCGCTTTTTAGCTTGTCTTTTAACCGATAACTTTGTCCACTAATC